>NZ_JBEPDU010000011.1:0-139215 GCF_040300525.1 Saccharopolyspora sp. NPDC000359
GCCGCGAAGGACTCATCGACCACTCCCAACACCGCCGACTCGCCCAAACCCTCTCCTCCCTCGAACACACCGTCACCGACGTCCTCGTCCCCATGGCGGACCTGATCACCCTGCCGCCGCGCCCGACGCTCGGCGACGTGGAACGGGCTGTGTCGGACACCGGGTTCTCGCGGTTCCCGATCCGCGACGAGGACGACGGCCTGCGCGGCTACCTGCACATCAAGGACATCCTCGACCAGATCGGGCACGACGACTCCACGCTGGTCGCCCCGTCCCTCGTCCGGCGGCTGCCGACGGTTCCGGCGGATGCGCGGTTGGACGAGGCCCTGGCCTCCCTGCGGCGCTCCGGCAGCCACCTGGCCACCGCCACCGACACCACCGGCACCCCCATCGGCGTCGTCGCGATGGAAGACCTCGTCGAGGAGTACGTCGGCACCGTCCGCGACACGACACACGTGCGCTGACGCGGACTTTCAGCTCCTCCGGCCGGGCTGGCGACCCGGGCCGGGATCGCCCGCGAAGGCCTGCGCGATGGGCAGCCACTGCTCAGCGGTGCTTCCGGTGGCGGTGACCGCCAGGTCGTCGCGGTGGCGGCGCTGGGTGACCAGCAGGCAGAAGTCCAGAGCGGTCCCGGTGACCCGGTCCGGCGCCTCTGGCGGACCCCAGGTCCACAGCTGGCCGTCCGGGGCGTTCAGCTCCACCCGCACCGGTGCGGTCGGCGCGGGCAGACCGTGCAGGGCGAAGGCGAAGCCCAGCGTGCGGACCCCGAGGTGGGCGACGTGCCGCAGCCTGGCGGTGGGCTCGCGGCGCACGCCGAGCGCGTCGACCACGTCCTGGCCGTGCGCCCAGGTCTCCATGATCCGCGCAGTCGCCATGGACGGGATCTTCATGGGCGGGCCGAACCACGGCACGCGGACGTTCTCCGGCGCTGCGACCAAGGCGCGCTGCAGGTCCGCCCGCCCAGCCCGCCAGCGCTCCAGCAGATCCTGCGGGGCCAACCGCGCGCCCTCGGCTGCGCCGTTGTCGACCGCCTCCCCGAGCGGAACCTCGGCAGTGCGCAGCTCCTCGCGGAACCCGTCGGGGTCGGTCACCGCGCGGTGCGCTTGGGCGTCCGTCCACGCCAGGTGGGCGATCTGGTGCGCGATGGTCCACCCCTCGGCGGGTGTGGGAAGGGCCCACTGCGCGGCGCCGAGGCCCGACACGACCGCGTCGAGCTCCGCGCTCTCGACGCGCAGGTCAGCCAGGACCGGTTTCTCGGGCATGCGTGCTCCTGCTCAGGCCAGGCGGAAGGCGGGCACGGTCTCGCTGGTCTCGGCGTGGTCGAAGCCGACCACGCGCGCGAGCTCGCGGTCCAGGGTGACCAGCTCCGCAGTGCCGAGCGCGGGCCCCAAGGCCAGCTGGGCGCTGCGGCAGCGCGCCGCGCCGCAGCTCACCTTCGCCCACCTCGGTGATGCCATGCCCGGCGATCACCGGGCGGGCCGCCGAGCTGGTCATCCTGCCTCCCCGCCGTCCGGTTCGCGGACCCCGTTCGGCGCGCGAGTGGTCCTGCCATCCTGGTGGCCGGGACGGCGAAACCGCAAGGGACCGCCCGGTGGACCGCCGGTGGGCGTCCACATCGGAGCGGGCTGTCAGCGGAGGTGGCCGTAGACGATCACGTTGTCCTGGTAGCTGCGCTGCGCCTCGTCGAAGGCTCCACCGCAGGTGATCAGACGGATCTCGGGGCGCGGCACGTCGCCGTAGACGGCTTCGGTGGGGAACCGGTCCTTCGGCGCGGTCTCCACCCTGTCGACCACGTAGGTCACCCGCGAACCGTCCACGCGGTCCACGGTCACCGGGTCACCGGGGCGGAGGTCGCGCAACCGGTAGAAGACGCCCGCCGCGGTGTAGGAGTCGACGTGGCCCAGCACGACGAACGGCCCGACCTCCCCGGCGCCGGGCCCGAGCCGGAACCAGCCCGCCTGCTCGGGTTCCTCGATCGGGGGAACCTCGGCCGAACCGTCGGGGTTGAGCCCGAGCGGCACCAGGGTCGACTGGACGTCGATGCGGGGGATGCTGATGGCCCGCGGGTGCGGATCGCCCGCGACCGGGCCGGTGGCCTCGGCGTGGGTGGCCACCGGCGGGGGCGCGGAACGGGCGTCGACCGGGTGGGGGTCGGCCGCCACCGCGACGGTCAGCACCACGACCGACCACAGCAGCAGGATCGCGGTTCGCACGGAGCACCTCCAGCCCGTTCGACGGCCGGAACGGGCTGGTGGTGCGCACCTCCCGGGCACGCACCACCAACCCGCCCGGATCAGTTGCGCTGCTCGGCGTGGCGACGGCGGTGCAGGTAGGCACCACCGGCGGCCAGCGCGGTCAGCGCCAGCCCGCCCACGGCCACCAGCGGGCCGGAGCTGTCGGTCTGCTCCTGCGCCATGGCGCCACCGCCCGCCTGGACGCCGCCCACCGGCTTCTGCTCGACCTGCGGCTGCTGGACGGGCATCGGCGCCTGCGGCTTGGCCGTCGGAGCCTGGGTCGGCCTGGCCTGCGTCGGGCTCACCGTCGGCTGCTGCTCCGGTTGCTGCTCCGGAGCCTGCTGCGGCGGTGCGGCCGGCGGCGGTGCGACGGCCGGTGGCGGTGCGATCGGCGGTGCGATCGGCGGCGGTGCGACGGCCGGTGGCGGTGCGACGTCGCACTCACCTGGCTTGCAGACAGGTGGCGGCGGGCACTCGTGCGGCTTGCAGTGCTGCGGGGGCTTGGGCTTGCAGTTGTGGTCCCCCGATGAGCACTGGCCGTGGTCCTGGCCGTGGCCCTGCGTCCCGTCTTCGCCCTGGTCCGTGTCCTGGTCCGGGTCCTGGTCCTGGTCCACCGCGAACACCGGCGGCGGTGCCTGGCCAGGTGCCGCACCGGCGGCCAGTGGGGTCAGGCTGAACGACGCGCCCAGCACAAAGGCGGCGATGCCGCCGATGCGTACAAGCTTTGCGGACACCTGAACCTCCTTTTGATCAGTTGAGTGGGAATTCCTCGCTCAAAATCATTTCCAGATCGCCTCGCGAGATTTGAAAGGAGGCTGTTCGTACGGTAAGCACCGAATTCGCGATCGGCAGCCGCAGGAATACATGATCATACGATCGGGGTGTAGTTGATGTGTCCAATCGGGATTGAACATCACTGATCGTGAACGCAAGGTCGAAAACGAGACGATCCCGGTTTGATTTGTCGACATTCGTCGATCTGGATCGGGTGACATGGTCACGGATCGTGACGTTAACTCTCCAGTGGGGGCGGGACTTCCCGTGTTTCGGTAGATCGAATTGTGCAGCGGTACCCCGTTGTGTTCGCCGGGGGTTCGAATTCGATCAGGCGCGGCGCTGATCCAGTTCCCAGGAATTGCGATCAAGGCCCTGGGGGAAATGATCGGAGCCATTGTTCGGCGATCTCGTAATTGTCGATCGATCAATTTTTCCGGAGGTGCCGCTTTGATCGTGCACTGTGGATGGTCGTGCTGGGGCCGGAGGCCCGGGGGCCGGTCACCAGCGCGCAGCGCCGGTTGGACGCGCGAGGTGTGCCAACCCGCCACGTTCGCCGTCGAAGCGCCGTGAGCTAGTCCTCCGGCTCGTCCCGGTCGAGCCGGGGCCCGGTGTCGCGCGGGTGCGGGCGCTGGGTCAGGACCGCTTCGCCGGGCTGTCCGGAGTTGGCTGCCCGGACCGCCTGGGCGACGAGCTCGTGGTCGGGGGACAGGGCGCAGACCGGGTCGGTGCGCGCGGCGTCACCGGTGAGCAGGAACGCCTGGCAGCGGCAACCACCGAAGTCCAGGTCCCGGCGGGAGCAGCTGCGGCACGGTTCCCCCATCCAGCCGATGCCGCGGAAGCGCTCGAACACCGGCGAGTGCGACCAGATCCAGGACAGCGGGTGCTCCCGCACGTTGGCGCGCGGCAGCGGGAGCTCCTGCGCGGCGGGGCAGGGGAGCACGTCGCCGTTGGGCGCGACCGTGAGCTGCCGGTGGCCCCAGCCGCCCATGCAGGGCTTGGGGTGCTGGCCGTAGTAGTCGGGCAGCACGTAGCTGATCTCCATCCGCTCGGCCAGCCGTTCGCGCGCGGCACGCACCACCACCTCCGCCCGGTCCAGCTGCGCCCGGCTGGGCAGCAGGGCGCTGCGGTTGCGCCGCGCCCAGCCGTAGTACTGGGTGTTGGCCAGCTCGACGCGGTCGGCGCCCAGGCGTTCGGCGAGGGCGAGGATGTCGGCGATGCCGTCGATGTTCAGCCGGTGCAGCACCACGTTCAGCGTCAACGGCCAGCCCAGCTGCTTCACCAGGTGCGCGCCCGCGATCTTGCGCTGGAACGACGTGGTGCCCGCGATCTGGTCCGAGATGCCCGCCTCGTGGGCCTGGATGCTGATCTGCACGTGGTCGAGCCCGGCGGCCCGCAGCCGTTCGGCCCGCTGGGCGGACAGGCCCAGGGCGCTGGTGATGAGGTTGGTGTACATGCCGAGGTCGTGGGCGGTGCGCACGATGTCCACCACGTCGCGGCGCTGCAGCGGTTCGCCGCCGGACAGGTGCAGCTGCAGCACGCCGAGCTCGCGGGCCTCGGCCAGCACCCGCTGCCACTGCCCGGTGTCCAGCTCGTCCCGGTACCCGGCCATCTCCAGCGGATTGGAGCAGTACGGGCAGTGCAGCGGGCAGGCGTAGGTGAGCTCGGCGAGCAGGCCGAACGGACTAGGCATCCCGGACCTCCAGGTACCGCTTGGCCGCCAGGCGGGCGAGGAACTGCGCCACCTCGTCGGGTGCCACGCGCTCGTAGCGCCCGCGCAGCTCCTGGACGATCTCGGTGATGCTGTGCCGCCCGTCGCACAGCTCCAGGACCGCCGCACCGGTCGGGTTGAGCACCGACACCGCTTCCGGCGCCAGCAGCAGGTGCTGCTCGCGCACGTGGTCGAAGGTCACGCGCACGTGCGGGGTGAGCGCGGGGCGGCTGGACCCGTCCATCACACCGGATCCGGGTAAGCCCGGTCGATGGCGTCGAGGACGCTCCAGAGCACGTCGCACTTGAACGACAAGGCGTCGACCGCACGGGCCTGCTCCTCGGCGGTGCGGCAGTGCTCGGTCACCACCTCCATCGCGTGCTCGGCGTCGCGCGGGGCCTGGGTGAGGCGGGCCCGGAAGTAGTCCAGGCCGTCCGGGTCGATCCACGGGTAGTGGCGCTCGAAGGCCGCGAGGCGCTCGGCCATCAGGTCCGGGGCGAACAGCTCGGTCAACGACGACGCCACCGCCTCCACCCACGGCCGGGTGCGGGCGAAGGTCACGTAGGCGTCGACGGCGAAGCGCACCCCGGGCACCACGTGCCGCTCGTCGAGCACCTCCGCGCGGGTCAGCCCGACCGCCTCGGACAGCCGCAGCCAGGCCTCGATGCCACCGTCCTCGCCCACCGCGCCGTCGTGGTCGAGGATTCGCTGGACCCACCTCCGGCGGACCTCCCGGTCCGGGCAGTTGGCCAGGATCGCGGCGTCCTTGCGGGGGATGCTCTGCTGGTAGTGGAAGCGGTTGGCCACCCAGCCCCGGATCTGCCCCGGGGTCAACCGGCCCTCGTTCATCCGCACGTGGAACGGGTGCTGGTGGTGGTACCGCTGCGACTGGGCCCGCAACGCCGCGGTGAAGTCGTCGATGCGCGTGGTCACGGTGTCAACCGCACCTCCAATCCGTCGGTCGCCACCTCGAAGCCGTGCTGCTCGACGGTGCGCCGCTCGGGCGAGTCGTCGAGCAGGACCAGGTTGGTGTTGTTGATGTGCAGGTAGATCTTGCGCTCGGCGGGCAGCGCGGCCAGCCGCCGCAGGCTGCCGTCCGGGCCGGCGATGGGCAGGTGGCCCATGTCCCGAGAGGTCTTGTCGGCCAGCCCGAGCCGGACCATCTCGTCGTCGTGCCAGCAGGTCCCGTCGACGAGCAGGCAGTCGGCGGCGGCCAGCTCGGCCAGCACCGCCGGGGTGAGCTCCTGCACGCCCGGCAGGTGCACCGCGGTGCGCTTGGTGGTCTCGTCGGTCAACCGGTAGCCGACCACCCGTCCGTGCTCGCGGCCGGGGCCGAACCGGTTGCGCTTGCTGGTCGGCACGTCGAAGGCCCGGTAGGACAACCCGCCGCCCAGCGGCGTGTCCACGCCGGGCACGACCTCCCGCCAGATCACCGCGCAGTAGGCCTCCAGGGTGCGCAGGACCGCCGTTGCGCGGCAGAGGGTTTCGCGCACCGCGGCGGTGGCGTGCAGCTCGAGGGACTTCGCCTCGCGGAGCAGCAGCAGGCCGAGGGTGTGGTCCAGCTCGGCGTCGGTGAGCAGCACTGCTCGCAGCGGGGTGGCCCGCCCCGCGCCCGGGCGCAACGCGGGGAAGGACTCGATCTGGGTGCGGATGTCCGGTGAGGCGTTGAGCAGGAACCACCGCTGGTGGTCGGCGCTCACCGCGACTGAGGACTGGGTGCGGGGGCTGGCGGGACGAGCACCCGAGCGCACCGCGGAGCAGTTCGGGCAACCGCAGTTCCACTGCGGAAAACCACCACCGGCCGCCGAACCGAGCACCCGCAACCACATTCCGACGCTCCTCGCTGGGGGTCCGGGCGGGCACCGGAGCGTGCGCCCGGCACCCGCGGCGCAGTCGCTAGTCCTCCAGCTGCGCGACGTACATCGTCACTTCGGCGGCACAACCGACCTCGTCGAAGTCCGGTGCCTCCCAGGCGAGCAGTTCCGGGTGCGCAGCAGCGGATTCCATCATCCGCCCCCTTCTTCCCTACCGGGTTCCGGCCGAGCGGGCTCGGTCCGGGGCGTGCGAAGGTGGACAGGGCGTCCCCGAGGGGTGTACCGACCATAACGGGACAGCGCCCACCGCCCCAGGTTCCCCACCCGACTGGCTCAGTGGTCGACGCGCCGGGATCGACTGCCCGGTGGCGGCCGCTGCTGCTTTCTGTCTGGTGTGGACGGTCAGTCTGCCTGTCGCTCGAACTGCTCCGCCGTGGTGACGCCGCGGTCCAGCACCGCCCGGTACACCTCGTGGCCGGGGACCTCGGGTAGCGCGGACTTGATGTGCAGGATGGCGCGGCGGTGGTCGTCGGTGAGCCGCGGGGGCAGGGTGCGCAGGTGCTCGAGGTCGGGCTGGCGGTCCGGCTCGTCGACGAACCAGATGTCCAGCGTCCACTCCTGATCGGCCGGGCTGCGGTACTCGACGCCGAGGTAGAGGCCGTCGGGGTAGCGCGGGTCGGTGTTCCAGTGCCCGGTGTCGTCGCGGAAGCGGACCTGGCGAACCCGGTCGTGGACGGCGAGTTCGGCCCCGACACCGGCCACGGCCGACTTCGCCGCCAGGTCGAGCCGCGGGCAGATCACCGTGATGTCGAGGTCGCGGCGCACCATCAACCCCAGCGCGGCGCTGCCCACGCGCACCGGTTCGCCCAGCGCACCCAGCAGCTCGCCGAGCCGGAGGTCGGCGTGCACGAGGTCGGCTTCGGCCTGGAGTTCGCGTTGCTGCGCCAACGGTTCTGCGGAGTCCATCCCGAGTGATCCTGCCACCAGCGCTGATCCGGCGGTGCGCCGCGGTCGGCGAAAAGTCGCCAGCGGTGTTCCGGCACGTCCGGCGGTGTGCGTAGGGTCGAGCTGATCTTCGCGTGCCGAGCGGGAGGGGCTGTTGACATGGCTGCTGCGCGGCGGAAGTCGGCCAGCGGGTTCGCCGCTCGGGCGCTCGTCGGAGCATCGGCGCTGGTGCTCGTGCTGCCGGGGGCGGCGTTCGCGGAGCCACCCGCGGCGCTTCCAGGGTCCGCCCCGGAAGCCGACCTGAAGTGGCAGCCCGCGTTCGACTACGACGGCGACGGCTGCTACCCGACCCCGGCGATCGGGCCGGACGGCGCGGTGGCCGAAGGCCTCAAGCCCTCCGGTTCGCTCAGCGGCGACTGCCACGACGAGGCGGACCTGGCCAACACCAACTCCTACTCCCGCGCCAAGTGCGACCCGAGCGGCTGGTGCGCCTACCTCTACGACCTGTACTTCGAGAAGGACCAGGCGCTCGACGGAGTGGACGACATCTTCGGGCACCGGCACGACATCGAGCACGTCGTGGTGTGGGTGCACCAGGACCGGGCGGAGTACGTCTCGGCCTCCGCGCACGGCGACTACTCGACCCGCCCCGCCGGGGAGGTGTCCTGGGAGGGCACCCACCCCAAGATCGTCTACCACAAGGACGGGGTCAGCACGCACGCCTTCCGCTTCGCCAACCCCGACGAGCAGCCGGAGAACCACCGCGGCACCTGGCAGCACCCACCGCTGGTGGGCTGGGAGGACTACCCGGCGGGCATCCGGGACCAGCTCACCTCGGCCGACTTCGGCTCGGCGAGCCTGGCGATCTCCGACGGCGCCTTCGCCGACAACCTGGCCAAGGCCAAGCCGGAGGGCATCCCGTTCGACCCCCACGGCTGATGCCCGGTTCGTGCCCTGGTCCCGCACGCGGTCGTCCGGTTGACTGCCGACCAGCCGAACACCGAGGAGGGAGACCGTGGCGGTCAGCGAGACCGGGGTGCGGGCGGAGGTCGCGCACGTCGTGTGGGACTGGAACGGGACGCTGTTCGACGACGTCGACGCGCTGATCCAGTCCACCATCGAGGCATTCGAGGTGACCGGGCTGCCCCCGGTGACCGTGGAGCAGTACCGCAGGCAGCACACCCAACCGATCGACCTGTTCTACGACCGGCTCTTCGGCGGCCCGGTGCCACCTGACGTGCGGAGCGCGCTGCACGCGGCGTTCCACGCGGCCTACTCGCGGCGCAGGCCGAGGTTGTCGCTGGCGGCCGAAGCCCACGAGGCGCTGGGCGCGATCGCCGCGCGGGGGCTGTCGCAGTCGCTGCTGTCGATGTACCCGCACGACCGCTTGACCTCGCTGGTCGACGGGTTCGACATCACCGGGCACTTCGCGCGCATCGACGGCCAGCGCGGCCCGGACCGCGGGTTCAAGCGCGCGCACCTCGCCGAGCACCTGACGCGGCTGGGACTGGCGGGCGAGGGCGTGCTGCTGATCGGCGACAGCGTCGACGACGCGGTCGCGGCCAGGGGAGTCGGAACGCGGTGCGTGCTCTACGCCAGCGGCCTGCACGCCACCGAAGCCCTGGCCGAGCAAGGGTTCCCGGTCGTCACGTCCCTGCGCGCGGCGGTCCGGCACGCGATGGGGGAGGTCCGGTGAGCGCCGGAGCGGAGATCAGCACCAATCAGGGCTCGGTCGTGGCGGTGCTGCGCTCCCGCCACGTGCCGAGGTTGCTGTCGGCCTCGCTGATCGGGCGGCTGCCGACGGGTATGGCACCGCTGGCGATCCTGCTGACCGTTCGCGAGCACGGCGGGGATTACCGCCTGGCCGGTCTGCTCGCCGCGCTCTACGCCGGGAGCGCCGCGGTGTGCGGGCCGGTGCTGGGGCGGCTGATCGACCGGACCCGCCAGGCCCCGGTGCTGTTGGCCAGCGCGGCGGCCTCGACCGCGGCGTTCCTGGTGCTGGGCCTGGTCGACCCGGTGCGCTCGGTGGCGGTCGGCGCGGTGGCATCCGTGGTCGCGGGCGCGGCGACCCCGCAGCTGGAGCCGTGCCTGCGGGTGCTCTGGGAGCACGTCGTGGTGGGCGAGCACCACATCCGCGCGGCGTTCTCGCTGGACGCGGCCACCCAAGAGCTGATCTTCGTGTGCGGACCGCTGGTGGTTCTCGGGGTGAGCGCATTCGGCGGGCCGTCCGCGGGCCTGGTCGCGGCTGCCGCGGTGGGGCTGCTCGGCGCAGCGTGGTTCGCCACCGCCCGCCCGGCGCGGGCCTGGCGTGGCACGCCCGTGGAGCGGCACTGGGCTGGGCCGCTGCGCGGCGCGGGCGTCCTGCGGTTGTTCGCCGCGCTGGTCTGCGTAGGCGCCACCATCGGAGCTTTCACCGTGGGCATCACGGGATACGCTGAGGTGGCGGGCAACCCGTCGGCGTCGGGGTGGCTGATCGCGCTCAACGCGGCCGGTGCGCTGGTCGGCGGACTCGCCTACACCGCGGTTCCCGCCGCGCACCGCGAGGACCGCCGGCTGCTGGTGCTGCTGGCGTTGCTCGCCGTCGGGTACCTGCCGCTGGTCCTGGTCCTGGGCATCCCGGTGATGGCGGTGTTCGCCTTCCTCAGTGGCTGCGCCCTGCCCGCGGTGCTGGCCTCGTCCTTCGCCCTGATCGCGCGCATGGCACCGGAAGGCACGCTGACCGAGGCGCACGCCTGGATGATCACCTCGTTCGGCGTCGGCAACGCGGTGGGTTCGGCAGCCGCGGGCATGCTGCTGGACCTGGTCTCGCCCGCAGCGGCATTCACCGCGGCCACGGTGGCCGCCTGCGCCAGCACGGCCCTCGCCCTCCGCCGGCTCCTCGGTTGAGCCCGGTCAGCGTTCGCGGTGGAGGGCCCGGCTGACGCCCGCGGCGACCGTGGTGGCCAGCGTCCAGCCAGCGGTCACCAGGGCCACCGTGACCCACTGGGACAGGCCGCGGGCCTGCCACATGTCGTCGTGGCCGAGGCTAACCACCGGCAGCATCTGGTCCAACGTGTACAGGACCGGGTTCCACACCGGGCGGTCCTGCTCGTTGACCGGCACCAGCGGGTGGGCGCTGAACCAGGCGGTGCCCACCACCGCGAACGCGGCCAGCCAGGCCACCGCCCGGATCGGCCGATACCCGTAGCCGACGGTGGCCCGCTGCAGCCAGCTCCACAACTGCACCGGCCAGCGCAACCCGCGGCGCGCGGTGCGGGCGATCGCCGCGTAGCGGTGCCGCTGCTTCTCGATCAGCACCGAGATCGCGTGCTCCTCCAGCCCGTTGCTGCGGAAGACCTCGGCGAGCTGGTCGTAGGGACCCGGCTGGTAGGCCCCGCCGGCGGTGGCGCGCAGCCAGCCCAGCCGCTGGCGCACCCGCTGCCGGTCGTCGATCTCGAAGGACTCGGCGAAGTTCTGGTAGGAGAAGTCCTCGCAGTCCACCCCGCGGCTGGACTCCCACACCGCGGAGTTGTCGGCGAGCAGCTCGCACTGCGCCTGCCGCAGCGTGACCCGGCCACGCGGCGGGGTGCGCGGCAGCAGCGTGAGCTCCTGGGTCTGCACCCCGGAGGCGTTAAACGCGGTCCGCGACGCCCCGTCGCCGAGCTCGCAGCCCCAGAAGTTGACGTGCCGCCCGATCTGCGACCACCGCAGCTGCACGGTTCCCTCGGCGAGGAACGCCTGCTCGCCCTCCGCGCAGATCAGGTCGCGCTCGATGCGCGCCGCGCGCAGGTCCAGCGAGGGCTTGTAGTTGTTGCGGTGGTGGTGCCAGGCGGGTTTGGTCAACCGCGCGCCGCGCAGGTCGAGGTTCGCCCCGACCTGCGCACCGGGCAGCTGCAACGAGCCGACCACCTCGACGGCCCGGCACTCCAGGTTGCTGCCCACCGAAAGCCGGCTGCCCACCAGGACGTCGGTGCGCGGTCCGGTCAGCTGCGCCCGGTTGAGCTGGACGCTGCCGCCGACCCGGACGTCGGTCATCCGCCACTGCCCGCGCACCGCGACGGCCTGCGCGTCGAGGTTGCCCGACACCCGCGCCCCGTCCAGGTTCACCGCGCGCACCGGCTGCAGCACCGACTCGGCGGGGGAGCGCAGCCAGCCCACGTCGACGGTGGCCCCGGCCATCCGCAGGTTTCCGCCCACCACCGCGCTGACCAGGCGCAGCGTGCCGCCGCTGCGGAAGTCCTGGTCGAGCTGCACGTCCCCGCGGATCTCGCAGCGGTCGGCGATCAGCGCCGCGATGGTGTCGTCGTAGTCCGAGTCGCCCCGCCGCGGCCGCCGGGCGCCGGGTTCCAGCACGGCGTCCCGCAGCCGCAGGTCGCCGGAGATGTGCGCGCTGGGCAGGCGGAGCGTGCCTGCGGCGGAGAAGGGCCGACCGGTCAGCGGGTCGACGTCGAGCCGCAGCGAGCCGCCCATGCGGATGCCGGTGGCGTTGATCGCGTTCCCGCCGCGGTTGCGCAGGGCCCCGCCGGACAGCGTCAGGTTGCCGCCGATCTTGGCGCCGGGGATGCGGATCTCACCGGCGGTCCGCAACCGGATGCCCAGCAGCGCACCGGAGACCGACAGGCGGTCGGCGTAGACGCAGCGCTGCCCGGGGTTGCGCAGTTCGCTGTCGTTGAGCAGCAGCGACCCGCCGAGGTCGGCGTCGGCCAGGTCGAGGATGCCGCCGACGCTGGCGCAGTCGCGCAGCACCACGTCGTTGCTGACCGCGAGGTTGCGCGCGTGCACGCCGGGGAACCGGCAGTGCCACAGCACCAGTCCGGCCAACCGGGCCTGCCGCAGGTCCGGGGCGGTTTCGAAGCGGCAGCCCACGAACTCCAGCAGGTAGGGCAGGTCGACGTTGCGCAGGTCCAGCTGGCCGGTGATCGAGGCGTGCTCCACGACGATGACCAGCGGCTGGGCGCCGCGCCGGGAGAACAGGCGCCCGCCATCCTCCAGCGACTCGACCAGCCGGGCGGCGAGGTACTCGCCGCGGATCTGCTGCTCGGCACCGGGAATCCCCGCGGGGGCCGCCCGGTCGGTGGTCGACTCCGCTGTCCTGCCCTGCGCCAGCAGCTCGTCGAACCGGCGCTCGGCGTCGGTCAGCGGCTCCGCGGTGTTGCTCACCCAGCCAGTCAATGTTCGTCCCATCGACCACGAACTCACCGCCTCCACCGTAGTGGACCGGTGACCGGGCGGCGGCGGGTTTCACCCGGCACGCGCAACGGCGTGCCACCGCCGGGCGGTGGCACGCCGCGGGATCAGGCGCGGCTGGGCGGATCCGCCCGCTCGTTGGACCAGGACGGCGGGGTGAAGGTCGCGGTGAACGTGATGCCCGGCTTCGGCCGGGTGTCGGACGTCCCGGTGCCGCTCGGCTCCTCCCGCGTGCTGTCCCCGTCGGGGGCCGGGAGGCTGCCGGACATCGAGGTGGGCAGCGTGCTCGACGTCGGCCCGGTGCCGGAAGTCGTTGTGGTGCTCGACGTTCCGGTCGACTGCTGCACGAGGTCGCTGATCGTGGAGATCGCGTCGGTGAGGGCGCTGACCGCCTTCGTCGTCGTCCCCACGTGCTGCATCAGGTTCTGCGCGCTGGAGAGCAGCTGCTGCATGACCGCCACGACCCGACCGCCGTACTCGGCCGCGACCTGCACCGCCTGCGGGATCGCCGCCGCCACGCTGGCGCCGAAGGTCGCCGCCGCCGCGGCCACCGCCTGGTTGAGGATCAGGACGATCTTGCCGGTGGCTTCGGTGACCAGCGCGGTGACCTCCTGCAGCGCCTTCGCGGCGGCCTCGCCCGCCCCGGCCGCCGCTTCCGCCAGCGCCACGCTCGCGTCGCCGAGCCCGGCGATGCCGTCCACCAGCTCCGCCCCGGTCTTGAAGTACCCGGCCGCGGCCTCGCCCGACCAGCTGCTGGTCTCCGGGCCCACCGACCGCTGGTAGGAGTCGGCGATCGCGGAGACGTTGCGCCCGGTGTCCTGGAAGCCCTGCGAACCGGCGGAGATCGTGCTGGGGTCACCGGCCAGCTGCTGCATCGGTTCCTCGAGGAACGACACCGACGAGGTGATGAAGCCGAACCCGGAGTCCGACAGCACCGACAGCGGGCTGCTCGGCTGACCGGGGGAGTCGCCCCCGGGGGTGGCGCCGCTGAGGCCCCCGGACAGCCACCCGCGGTCGCGGACCGCCGCGATGGTCGACTTCAGTTGCTCGAGCTCCTCCGGCCGCGTCGCGCCGATCGTGATCTGCACCGTCATCGCGAGTCCTCCCGCAGCAGCCGCACCGCGTTGTCGTCGTCGGTGCGCTCGTAGTCCTCGGCGGTCTGCACCAGCGCCGAGCTGACCGCCTCCGCCGCCGAGGAGGCCTGGGCGATGGCCTGCCCGGTCTGGGCCATGGCCGAGCCCAGCCCGGCGGTGAGGAACTGCAGGAACGTGCCGAGCGAGTTCTCCGCCGGGCCGTCGGGCACCGCACCGGCCGCGTCGGAGAGCCCGCCCGCGAGGCCGCTGACGGTGTTGGCGTGCGCCCGGATCTGGGCAGGATCGACCTGCAGGTCCATCAGACGATCACCACCGGGTTGGCGAAGAAGTCGTCGTCATCGTCGGTGTCCCGGCGAGGACCGGTCTCGACCCCGGCGGCGGGCGGCATGTTCTCCTTCACGAAGTCCAGCGCCGGACCGTCCCCGACGTACTCGGTCATGATCTCCACGACCTGCGCCCCGACGGTGCGCTGCGCTTCCTGCGCGGTCGCCAGGATGAGCTGCGCCAGCTGCTCGGCCTCCATCGCCCGCGCCGCGGGCGTGAGCCGGATGTCCTCCATCGCGCCGCTGGGCCCGACCTGGACGGTGATCTCACCGCGCGGCGAGGTCGCGGTCCCGCTCATCTGGCTCAGGCTCTCGTTGGCGGCCTTGGCATCCGCCGCTGCCCTGGCGAGCCGTTCGTCGTACCCGGCCAGCCACTGCGCTGCTGCTTCCACTGCTCCTCCGAAGTCTCCGCTGCTCACCGCGGCTCGCGGGCGGTCCTGGCCAGATCCTCGACCGCGAACCGCACGTCGTTCTGCCGCATCGGGTTGATGCTCACCCAGCCGTGCTTGGCCGGTACCACCCGCACCCGCCCGCGCGGCCCGTCCAACCAGGACAGCTCAGCCCCGGCCCGGCTGCTGGTGCCCAGGTCGCGTCGGGTCGCCCCGACCTGGCCGCGCCCGGTCAGCACCGGCAGCAGCCCGACGAGCTCGTCCAGCGCACCCGGGTCGCCGCCGCAGTCGCGGACGAGCTCGCGCAGCCGCTGCTCCTTCTCCCGGTCGTCCTCGACCTCGCCGACCAGCTGAGCCGCGGTGGCCACCGCGCGCTCGGGCAGCGTGATCGGCATCGTGCGGGCCGGTGGCACGTCGGGCACCAGGGCGAGCAGCTCGTCGGTGAGCGAATCCGCCGCAACCCGGTGCATCCGCACCGGCTGCGCCGGGTCGCCGTCCAGCGGCTGCACGCAGATCAGCGCCCACGACCGGTAGACGACTGCCACCACCGCCGTGACCCCGGATTCGCCGACCAGCACCAGGTCGACCGTCCCGCGGTGCTGGCGCAGGGCGGTGACCAGCTCAGCGGCCGCCCCGGCCGGGCCGTCCTCGTCGGCGAACCCGCGCAGCTGGAGCGTGTGCCCGGCGGTGGCCAGCAGCACCTCCCGCTCCCCGGCGATGCGGCCGAAGGACGGCACCCGCAGCGGGAACGGCATCGGCACCCCGGCGTGGGTGGCCAGCAGGTCCAGCTCGACCTGTCCGAAGTGGATGGGCGTGGAGGTGCGCCGCGCCGACGCCGTGGTCATGCCTGGTCACCCCCGGTGTTGCGCAGTGCCTGCGCGGCGTCGTCGTCGGTGGCCAGGTAACCGGTGACGGTTTCGCCCAGCGCGGTGCGGAAGTTGTGCAGCTCGGTGTCGGCCGCGCTGATCTCGCCACTGAGCCCGGACCGGCCACCGGCCTCGCGCAGCCGCACCGCCAGGTGGATCGCCGGCGGCGCGGTGCCCAGCTGCGGCAGCCGCTCGGCCAGCCGACCGGCCGAACCGACCAGGCCGGTGGTGCGCTCGCGGAGCCCGGAGAGCGCTTCGACCTGCGCGGAGAGGTCCTGCGGGGCGACCTGGTAGCCGCGCCCCGCTGCTGCTTCAGAAGTCAACGTTCGCTCCTGCATCATCCGATGACCGGGGCGCTGGCCGGTCGGTCGTCGTCGAAGAGTTTCTGGTCGATGGTGGGCAGGCGGTTCTCGTGCACCTGCTCGTCGTCGTCTTCCAGCCCGCGTCGCGCACCGGCCCCGGGCATCATGCCGCCGTTGCCCGCGCCTCGACCGGCCAGCGCGCCGAGGCCGCCGGAGCGCGCCAGGGCCGCGTCCAGCGCACCAGCGCCGCTGCGCGGCCCGCCAGCCAGCTGGTCCGCGCCCACCAAGCGGCTCCACGGCACACCGCCGCCACCGGCACCGCCCGCGCCGCCGCCGAATCCGGCGGCGACGGTCGAGGCGGGGGAGTTGAACGCGGCGGCTTCGGTGGAGCCGGGCGGTGCGATCGCCTGGCTGCTGTTGAGCAGGCTCGTCTCGTACTGCTGCATGACGTGCACCGCCTCGGCCTTCCTCTGCGCGGCCGCGACGTGGGACAGGAACAAGCTGCCGCCGCCCGCGGCCACCGCGCCGATGGCGGCCCCCATCAAGGCACCGGGGCCAGCTCCGACACCACCGGCACCAGCACCGACAATCCCGCCGATGGCCGCACCGGCACCAGCTCCAGCCACCGCGCTGGACAGCGCAGCCCCGGTCGGGTCGCCGGGCGGCGGGGGCATCGTGTTGCGCGCGACAGCGAGCGCGTCACCCGCCTCCTGGGTGGCGCCCTGCACGGTGCTCGCGCGGTCGCTGATCCCGGAGGTGCGGTCGCCGAGCTCGCCGAGCTGGGTCGTGGCCAGCCCGGCGGACTCGCTGCTCCAGCTCGCCTGCATGGCGGTGCGCTGCTGGCGCATGGACTCCGCGTGGTCGGCCAGCTCGGTGCTGTGCTGACCCCACTCGGCGGCCATCGTGCTGACCTCGCCGACGTCGGCCTGCTCCCACAGCATCTGGTAGAGCTCTTCGTGCGAGTAGGCGTTCCAGTTGGTGCCGTCGGGCGGGATCGGCGATCCGAAGTAGCCCTCCCAGACGTTGCGCAGGGCGTCCACGACCGGCACCAGCAGCGCTCCGGCAGGACCGGCCTGCGCCAGCGCGGAGGTGGCGGCAGCGGCCAGGTCCTGCACCCCGGCCGAGGCCGTGTCGATCAGGTTCGCTTCGTCGCTCATCTGCGGTTTTCTGCCTCCCAGAGCGGCGCACCGCCGCGATGCGCCGACCAATGAGTTCCCAGTGGGGGCGCGAGTGCTGCGGGCCTGAGCAGGCCCGGCAGGTGCCCGCTTCCCCCAGGAACGGACACCTGACCAAGATCACCACAACAGCGGTCGCGAATCATCCGCAACATTGCTGATGTTTCGAAGGAACCGCGCTGACCTGCGAACACCCGAACCGGCGGCGGGGTGGGACCGCTCCCGCGGGCAACTGGGCGAGTGCTGCGCGCGCCTTCCCTACGTATGCCTGCGCACTGCTGTCCCTCGGCGCTCAGGTGCGGCGGTCGAAGCCGAGGACGATCTCGACGCGGGAGGCGTAGCCGAGCTTGGCGAGGATCTTCGACACGTGGGAGTCGACCGTTCGGACCGACACGATCAGCCGTTCGGCGGCCTCCCGGTTGGTCAGCCCCTGCGCCACCAGCTCGGCGACGCGGTGCTCGGCCGCGGTGAGGCTTTCCCAGCCGTGCTTGGGCCTTCTGCGCGGCCCGGTCGCGCCGCGGCGGACGCCGAATGCCCGCAGCTCGGCGTCGGCGCGCTGGATCGCGCCGGTGGCGGCCAGCGCGGTGTAGCGCTCGATCGCGGCCCGGTAGGCGGCTCGCGCGTCCGCCGACCTGCCGGAGGCGGCGAGCACCTTCGCCGCGTCCTCCGCCGCCCGGGCGGCGGTGACCTGCGAACCGCTCTCGGCGAACTCCTGGGCCGCGGCCAGCAGCTGGTCGACGTCGCCGTCGACCAGGCCCTGGCAGTACATGAGGATGCCGCGCTCGCCGAGCGAATCCCCGGTGCTGAGCTCCCGCACCTGCGCCACCAGCCGTTCGGCCAGCTCCTGGTCGCCGCCCTGCACCGCGATGCGCACGAGCCGGGCGGCGACGGTGGCGACCGCGTGCGAGTGGTGCACGCCCACCTCGCCGCCGGCGACCTTGCGCACGACCTCCAGCGCCTCCTGTGGTCTTCCCTCGGCGTCGG
This sequence comes from Saccharopolyspora sp. NPDC000359, assembly GCF_040300525.1. Lineage (NCBI taxonomy): Bacteria > Bacillati > Actinomycetota > Actinomycetes > Pseudonocardiales > Pseudonocardiaceae > Saccharopolyspora > Saccharopolyspora sp. NPDC000359. The sequence goes on from NZ_JBEPDU010000011.1 coordinate 17,778, forward strand.
CGAGGAACGCGTGCGCCAGCACGGTGATCTGCTCGTAGAACAGGGCGATCCCGCGAGGTGCCACGCCGTCGGCGAGCTCGACGTGCGCGCGGGCACCGGGGAGGTCGCCGCGGTGGGCCAGGATGGTGGCGGCGATGCCGTGCAGCGGGCCGTCGAAGCTGTGCAGGTCGGGCAGCTCGGTGGCGGCTCCGATCTCGCTCAGGGCGTCGTCCCAGCGGCCGTTGTTGAACAGCGCCAGCGCCGCGATGGTGTGCAACCAGACCAGGACGCCCACCCCCAGCTCGCGGGCGAGCGGCCGGGCCTGCTCGACGGTCTCCAGCGCGGCCGGGTCGTGCCGCAGGTCCTGGACCGCCGCCCGCAGCAGGCGCGACATGATCCACTGCCCGTTCTCGGAGAACTCCGCCTCCAGCAGCGCGTCGACCCGGTCCAGCTGGTCCAGCGCGCCGGTCAGGTCGCGCAGCACCAAACGGCGGGTGGCATCGATGTTGAGCAGGCACATCGTCACCACCGGGTGGGTGGTGCTGCCCGTGTTGACCGCCTGGGCCGCGCTCTCCGCCCCGGTCAGGTCACCGGAGAGCAGCAGGGAGGTGGCGGCGAGCACCGCCAGCCGCGGGGGCAGTTCACCGTGCGCGCGCTCGGCGTCCAGGACGGCGGTCGCTCCGGCCAGGTCCATCTCGCCGATGCGGATCAGGGTGAGCACGGCCCGGAACCGGTGCCGGATCGCGGGCTCGGGGTTCGCGTGCAGGCCGTTGGTGGCGGTGCGCTGGGCGGCGTCGAGCTGCCCCGACCACAACTGCGCCTCGGCGAGCGCCGCGCGCAGCGGATGCAGGCTCCGATCACCGGGAAGGGCGCGGGAAGCTGCTCGCTGCAGCAGGTCCACCACGGCTGGGGTGGGCCTGCCGGCCAGCTGCTCGGCGTGCTCGCAGAGCCACGCGGCGGTCCAGGACTCCACTGGGAGGTGCACGAGCTGCTCGACAACGGCTTCTGGCGAGGCGCCCCGGTCGATCAGCGTGCGCGCCGCGGACCCGCGAAGCGCCGTCGAAGTCGTGGCCAGGGCTTGGCGCACCACCGCGTGCCGCAACCGCACCAGGCCGTGCTCCTCCTCCGCGAGCCCGAGGGCGGCCAGCCGCTCTACACCGGTCAGCACCTCCACCGGGTCCGAGCCGACAACGGCGGCCAGCTCCTCCACCGGAACGGGATCGTCGAGGACGGCCGCGAAGCGCAGCAGCGCGGCGTCGTCCCCGGCCAGCCCGGCCGCCCACGCGGTCACCGCCGAAGCGCGGTCGTCGGAGGTCAGCTGGGTCAGCAGCCACGGGTTGCCGCCCGCACCCGCGGCGACCTGCCGCAACGACTCCGGTGGTGGCCCGCCCACCAGGTCGGTGAGCACGGCGTCGACCGCGCTGGCGCCCAGCGGTGTGAGGTCGTGCGTGGTGGCGATCCGGTCGAGGTGGGCGAACCGCGCTGGCACGGCGCTGGGGTGTCGCCCGGCGACGACCAGCAGGCAGCGGTCGGCCAGCTCGTCTGCGAGGTCGTGCAGCGCCAGCACCGTGGCGTCGTCGGCCCGGTGCAGGTCGTCGGTGACGACCACACCGGACTCCGGCCACTGCGGCGTCCCGGTCGACAGCGCGGTGCGGCCGTGCGGTGCCAATACGGTCATCCGCTTCGCCGGTATCCCCGCGGCCCGCATCTGCGCGAGGTGGGCGTCGAGCAGGGTGGACAGGCCGAGACCCGGGGCGGAGCGCACCATGACGAGGTTGCCGCGCCCGTCCTGCGCCGCAGCCGCAGCACCTGCCAGCAGCCGCAGCGATTCGTCCCGACCGTGTATGCCCACCGCACGCCCCCAAGCCTTCGAGATTGCCGGGGAGCTTAGAGCAGCGAACGGCTTCGCTCCGGTGGTTTGGCGGAACTGGTACTGATCGTCTCGGCAGGGCACGGGTTGTCCACAGAGGATTGGTCTGGTGGTGAACCCGCAGGTCGGCCGGTCCCCGCCCGCGCGGGGCGGGGACCGGGGTGGATCAGCTGATCACGCTGTCGATCCAGCCGCGGAAGTGCCCGACGCTGGTGTAGATGTCGGGGGACTCACCGCAGACCGAGCCGACGCCGCGGCTGTCCACGCCGACGACCTGCCAGCCGTCGCCCTCCCGGACCAGCAGCGGCGAACCCGAGTCGCCACCGCACGGGCCGCGGACGCCCTCCGGGTTGTCGGTGCAGACGTCGCCTTCGTCGCGGATGCCCCACGAGTCGTCACCCGCGTCGGCCACGCACTTCGGCGTGGTGGGCGGGATTACCGTGGTGTCCAGCTGCTGCAGCTGCGTCGGGAGCTTGGTCGGGTCGCCCTTGTCCTCGTTGGAGGTGTAGCCCCAACCGATCTGGCGGACCGCGGTGCCCGGCTCGGTCAGCTCGCTGGCCATCGGCGCCGGTGCCTGGTCGCTCGGCGCGTCCAGGCGCAGCAGCGCGACGTCGTCGCCCTCGGAGCGCTCCGGCAGCGCCTGGTAGTCCGGGTGCACCACGATCTCCTGGATCTTGGCCACGCTGCCACCGGTGGTGCGGTCGGTGGAACCGATCCGCACGTGGAAGATCGCCGGGTCCAGCACGACGGGAGTGCCGTCCGGGGTGTCCTGGGTGACGCAGTGCGCCGCGGTCACGATCCACTCGGGGCTGACCAGCGCGCCACCGCAGCGGTGCGAGTCCGGGTTCCCGTCCCGCTCGTACTGCAGCGAGATCATGAACGAGTAGGTCTGATCGGCCGGGGAGCCGCCGATGATGTAGGGCGTCACAGCGCCCTCGGGCTCATCGGCGTGCGCCGTGCCGAAGCTCGCGAGCGCGCCGGCCGCGGCCACCGCCGCCAACGCCGCGGTCCGCTTGCGCGGCCGCGGCGTCCGTAACTTCTCGACCATTGCTGGTGTCCTCCATCGTCACCTGCTCGAACAGCACGAGCATTGTTGATCAACGTAACTCAGCGCCCCGACGGGCAAATCTGGGTGCGGCAACGCCTTTCGGATGGCCGAACGCGGTACCGCCGATCGGCCCAGCGGTGCGGCAGCTGTTCGGTGCAGGCCGGGGTGGGGTGCGACCGCCACCCCACCCCGGGCGGTCACATCGAGGGAGCGGGGACGCGACCGGTGCGGTCGCGCGGGGTCCTGGCCACGGGGGCGGTGGCCTCGTCGTCCTCCGCCGTGGCCGCGACCGCCACGATCGCCCTCACCTGGGCGACGATGTCCCGCAGGTTGCGGGTGAAGACCGGGTCCACCACGGCGTGCTCGTTGTCCGGCGCGAAGGTGAGCACCGGGGTGTGCACGTGCCCGCCGCGCAGGTCCGCGCCGACCGCGTCCCGCAGCAGGGTCGTGCGGTAGGCGATCTCGTTGGACAGGTAGCTGCCACCACCGCCCGCGCGCGCCACCGACCCCGGCGTCGGTCCGTCCGGGCGCACCACCGGCTCGGTCCCCCCGGCCGGGACCTCGGTCACCTCGGTGTTGTGGAACACCGGGTAGCGGCCGGTGTCGGCGCGGACGATGGCGGCGTAGGCCTGGGTCGTGGGCACGAACTCCGGCGGCGGTTCGACGGTCGGGAGGCCCGGCGGGACTTCGGTGACGCCGTCGCGCTGCTCGTCGTTGTTGTCCACCCCGGTGTGCCAGCGGCCGTTCCAGTGCTCGATGTCGAACTGCTCCGGGCGGCCCTGGCTGAGGGTGGCGAACACGTCGACCTGGTCGGCCCCGGGCCGCAGGTGCGGCAGGAAGGTCCGCTCGACCATGCCCTGCTCGAAGGGCTTCCACAGCACCGGGAACATCGCCGCCTCGACCCGGACCGGCCCGGACCCGGTGTTGAGCACCACCCCGTCGAGCGCCAGCGCGGACGCCCCGGAGGGGTTGCTGCGGCGGATGTCGCCGTTGAGCTGGAACGGGTCGAAACCGCTGACCAGCACGCGCTTGATGCCCTCGCCGCGGGGGAAGTCCACGGAGGTCTGCCCGCGCGAGTGCTGCTCCAGGCTCCACAGCAGCTCGTCGCGCTGCTCGTCGGTGAGCGGGAACGACGGCGCCCACTGCCGCAGCGCCGTGGTCATGCCCAACCGCGCCCAGTACAGCGGGCGGTCGTCGGAGGTCGGCAGGTCACCGGTGCCGTGGCCCTGGGCGCGCGCCACCGCGCGGTCCCAGAGCTGGTCACCGCTGGTGCTGATCAGCCGCTCGGCGGCGGCCAGGTCACCGACCTCGCACAGCGCCGCCGCGAAAGCCGGGGCGACGTCGGCGAAACCGCCCCTGGCCAGCAGTTCCTGCGGCTCGGGCCGGGGGAGCCGCTGCTCCTCGACGGTCAGCGGACGGGCTGGGTCAGCGCAGCTCGGAGCTGCCTGCGCCGGGACGGGGGCGAGCAGCGCCAGGCTTGCCGAGGCGATCGCGCAGGCGACGCCGCGTCGAACCGGTGGACGCACGTGAGTCCTCCTTGGTGCGGGTGGTGCGAGGACCACATTCGACCGCACCGGACCCCTCCCGCACCAGCACCTGACCGCAATTCGTCAGTCCACACCGGACATCGCGGAGCTGGCTTCACCGGCGGGCGAACACGCCGACGGCGTCGTAGGCGATCCAGGAGCCGTCGTCCTTGTGCAGGTCGATGGTGTTCTCCCCGGCCCGCAGGACCTGCGGCAGGCGCACTTCCAGGTAGGACGGCTTGAGCGGGGAGCCCGGCACCGTGCTGTCGCCCAGGGTGGAGCCCTTGGTGGCCCCGTTGGCGAAGTGCAGGCGGTCGACCGGGGTGCCGTTGATGCTCAGGACCGCCGAGCCCGCCTTGCTGGCGTGGCTGTCGATCAGCCAGATCGCCAGGTCCGCGCCGCGGGTGGGCGGGCTGGTCAGCTCGAAGCGCAGCCGGAACCGGTGGTCGCGGCGACCGGCCCACCCGTCGTCCGGGCCCGGCTGCAGGTAGCACCAGCCGGAGCTCGGGTCGTCCACCCCGGCCCGGAAGTCGACTCCGCTGGGGAAGGCCGCCGGGTAGTCGGCGTAGCGGTGCGGGGACAGGGCCAGCTCCAGGCCCCTGCCGTCGAACTCGCCCACCACGGCCAGCGGGATCCCGGACCGGGTGACCGACTCCCGGCTGGTGGCGGTGGCCGGGCGGCTCGGTCGGCTGCGCGCGCCAGCGGCGTCGACGGTCACCACGCGGTAGGTCCACCGCTGCGCGGCACCACCCAACCTGCTGTGCTCGAAGTGCGGGTAAACCGTCTTGACCAGCAGGGTTTCCGGGGAGATCGGGACGTGCGGGCCGGGTGCGCCGTGCACCGCGTAGTGGTCGACGACGGTCTCCCACGGTGTCGGTTCCCAGTCCAGGACGATGCGGGCGAGTTCGCCCCGGCCGCGCACACCGGTGGCGGCGGGCGGGAGAGCGGTGGGCATCGCGGGATCAGGCCTTCCTGTGCAGACCGGGGTTCCCGGCCGGGGTGCTGAAGCGGGCGACGGTGCGGGCCGGGGCGCTGGCGTCGGCCTGGATCCACGGCACGACCCTGAAGTCGGACACCAGCTCGTCCGGGGTGAGCTCGCACCGCAGGTAACCGCGGCGGCCGTCGTAGAGCTTGACGTACGGGTGCTGCAACCAGTCCTCGGTGTAGTCGTCGGTCGCCGCGCCGTCGCCGTCGGAGGCGATCGAGGTGCAGATCAGCTCCACCCCGACGGTGCGCGAGGCCGGGTCGGCGAAGTCGGCCTTGAGCTCGGCGGCGACGTGCTTGTGGATGTCCCCGGTGAGCACCACCGGGTTGCTGGTGCGCTGCATCGCCTCGACGAGCCGCCGCCGCGCCGCCGGGTAGCCGTCCCACTGGTCCACGCGGTCCTCGGTGATCGCCGCGACCGCGACGCCGTTGGCCACGAAGTTCCACCTCGCCGGGGAACCCACCATCCCGTCGTGCAGCCACTGCTCCTGCTCGTGCCCGAGCATCGTGCGCGCCTCGGCGTGCTGCTCGGCGGAGTCGGTCGGGACCGGGTCGCGGTACTGCCTGGTGTCCAGGACGTTGAACCGCGCCAGCGACCCAACGTCGAAGCGCCGGTGCACCCGGCCGTCCGGGCCTTCCGGCAGCGCGTCCAGCGACAGCGGAAGGTTCTCGTAGAAGGCCCGGTAGGCGGCCGCCCGGCGGTGGCGGAAGTGCGCGGGGGAGGTGCCGTAGCGCGACTGGTCCGCGCCGTAGTCGTTCTGCACCTCGTGGTCGTCCCAGGTCGCCAACCACGGGGCCGCCGCGTGCGAGGCCTGCAGGTGCGGGTCGGTCTTGAACAGCGCGTAGCGCAGCCGGTACTGCTCCAGCGTCTCGATCTCGACCTGGTGCTCGGCGCCGAGCTCGGGTGCCCCGCGCCGCCAGAGATTGCTCGAGGTGATGCCGTACTCGTAGATGTAGTCGCCGAGGAACAGCACCGCGTCCAGGTCCTCGGCGGCCATGTGCCGGTGGGCGGCGAAGTGGCCGTGGTACCAGGCTTGGCAGGAAGCCGTGGCGAAACGGAACGACGCCACCCGGGCACCGGGCGCCGGGAGCGTCCGCGTCCGCCCGGCCGGGCTGAGCTGGGTGCCGACGCGGAAGCGGTAGAAGTACTCCCGGCCCGGCTGCAGCCCACCGACCTCCGGGTGCACGGCGTGCGCGAGCTCGGGCGAGGCGACCACCATGCCGCGCCGGGCGATCCGGCTGAACCGCTCGTCCTCGGCGATCTCGTACTGCACCGGGACCTGGCGCCGCGGCATACCGCCGTGCCCGTCCGGGGCCAGCGGTTCCGGCGCGAGCCGGGTCCAGAGCACGACCGCGTCCGGCCGGGGGTCGCCGGAGGCCACGCCGAGGCTGAAGGCGCCGTCGGGCAGCGGTCGGCCGGGAGTGGCGCCGGCCGCCTCCGGCGCTGCGGTGCCCAGCGCCAAGGCTGCCGAGGTGACCCCGGCGAGCTGCAGGAACGTGCGTCGGCCGAGTCCGGGTGGTGTCGCGCGCATCGTGCTCCGATCAGGGATTGGCAACGTGTGCCAGCCTGGACGACCGGAGGGGCCGGCAGGTGAAGACCAGGTGGCGCGGGCAGGTCCGACCGGCGACCGGTTGTCCGCGTTGTCACCGCCGGGAAAACCCGTTGGCACCCGCGGGGCGTTGTTCCTACTGTGGACGCCGTGGAGCAAGAACTGATCATCCGGCGCTACCAGCCCGCTGACGAGGAGGCGGTGGTCGACCTGTGGTCGCGCGCCTCGAAGATCGCGCACCCGTTCATCGAGGGGGAAGGCGAGGGCGAGCGGGCCCGCAAGCTCCGGGAGGTCTACCTGGTCGAGGCGGACAACTGGGTGGCTGAGGATTCCGGGCGCGTCGTCGGGCTGCTGGGCCTGCTCGACGCCGAGATCGGTGGCCTGTTCGTCGCGCCGGAGGCGCAGGGCCGCGGCGTCGGACGGGCGCTCGTGGACCACGCGGTGCGCTTGCACGGCGAGGTGACGCTGGAGGTCTTCGAGCAGAACCTGCGGGCCCGGCGCTTCTACGCGCGGGCCGGGTTCACCGAGCAGGGGCGTCGGCCGGACGAGGAGACCGGCCACACCCTGCTTGCCCTGCGCCGCTAGCCCTCACCCGACGCCCACTGGCGACCGGACGTGCCCGGACCGGGCGAGCTGCGCGGACAGCTCCAGGTTGAGCTGGGCTTCCGCCGCAGTCCGGCGGCCGTGCCCGCACGCGGCGGCGACACCGGCGACCTGCTGCCCCAGCGCCGCCTCGGTGTGCCGGAGGGCGCGCGCGGACAGCTCCGGGTGCCGCTCGTCGACGCAGCCCGCGATCACCTCGACGCCGCGGGCGAGGTCGCGCAGCGGCACGTAGGCCGCGGCGGACGCGGGCGGCGGCTGGTCGCCATGGGCCATCGGGATGTGCACGGCCGGTACGGGGTGTCCGAGGGTCCGCAGCCGCGCCGCCAACGCGTTGATCACCAGCACCGCGTGCCGCAACCCCGCTGGCCGGAACAGCGCGCGGTGCCCGAGATCGCCGTAGCACAGGTGCAGCGTCCACTGCGCGGAACGCGGGGTGGCAGTGATGATTCGGGCCAGCAGGTGCGCCAGCAGCCGCGCGGTCGCCGGGCGCGCTGCAGCGGGTACCCGCTGCAGCGCGTAGAGGACCGCCGGTGACTCCAGTTGGAAGGTCACCTCGGGGCCGTGGCGCTGCACGATGCGGACGACCTCGCCGACGAGCATCTGCTCGAAGACGGCGTGCACCCGCGGCATCTGCGCCACCCCCACGGTGAAGATGGAGAGGTCCAAAGAGGACGGAACACTGACCTGCACGGGCGGGGTGGCACCGAGCTCGCGCCGGACCCGGGTTGCCGCGGCGACCTCGCGGGGGCGCCCCAGCGCGACGTCGTCGACGGTCAGCCGGTGTCCGGCGCGGACCCGGTGGACCGGGATGTCGGCGTAGCAGCTGGCGTCCCCGGGCCTGGCGACCTCGAACGCCGGGACCTCGGCGCGCGAGAGCAGGTAGCCGACGATCCAGTTCGGGTCCACGTCGCAGGGCAGCGCCCTGACCTGGTCAGGACCGACGGTGTCGAGCACCCAGCGCATGCCTGACGCGACGTCGGGGGCGGCGCTGCGCGGCAGCGACCCGACCAGGTGCACGCGGCGGGTGTTGGAACGGGGGAGCGGGGATGCCATGGGGGTCCTCCGGGGAAGCGTGGGGCCAGGCGGGATCGGCACGGGTGGGGCGTCGCGCGTTGCTCGGTCGGATCGCGACCGGAGGACTGATCGCGTTCGCCAACTCTGGCAGACCCCGCACAGCAGTGCAGGTTTTCGCTTCCCGCGGAGGGGCGACCCGCCCGTTCGGCTGATGCTGGTCGCCTGGTGGGCGCCGGTCAGGCGTGGCTGCGGTGGAAGATCATCCGGTAGATCCCCAGCAGGATCACCGCGCCGACGATGGCCCACACGAAGCTCATCAGGTTGAAGCCGGTGACCCCGCTCCCGGTGACCTGGGAGCCGATCCAGCCGCCGAGGAACCCGCCGACGATGCCGAGCAGGATGGTCACGATGATCCCGCCGGGATCGCGGCCGGGGAGGATGAACTTGGCGATCGCACCGGCGATCAGCCCGAAGAGTATCCAGCTGAGGATCCCCATGGTGGTACTTCCTTCCGTCTGATCGGTGACCCCGTGGCTACCCGTGGTCCCGCTCGGGTATTCCCCGCTGGGGTGGCTCGGTTGCGGCTGGGGCCCGGCGGTGCTGGTGTTGCTGCTGTGGTGCCGACGGGCACCGGCAGGTCCACAGCGGACGGTTCACGCCATCGGTACGTCTGCGCTGGGTGCGGCGTGGATACCCGAGGGAGGCGAGTCCGAAGACCGAGGGGGGACGGCGATGGACACGAGGAGCCCGGCGGCCAGCGGCCTGGTCGACTACGTCAGGTCCGTGGCGGACGCGTTGGGGGACGACGTGGCGGAGGTGGACGTCGACTTCGACGACGGGCTGGCCACCGCGATCATCCTGGTGCGCTCGCACGTGCCGACGCTGCTGGAGTTCCCGCTGCTGCTGACCTGGGACGAGGTCAGCGGGTGGGCGCTGCGGGTGGAGACCGACGGCACCGGCGACACCACGGCGCTGCAGTTCCTGGGCGGCGACATCCTGCCGCACCCGCAGGTGGTGCGGGAGTTCCTGGGGGAGGCGGTCCGCGGCGGCAGCCCGGGACTGGTGCTCCCACCGGCCTTCCGCATGCCGAACGCCGGGGACGAGCTGGAGCACCGGCTGGCCCAGTTCCGGGCCTGACCGTCACGGGTGCTGCCCGTCCGCGCCGCTGCCCGGCGGGACGCGCGAATCGGCCGCCAGCGACCGCACGACGGTGTTCGCCGTGGCCACCAGCGGCACGGCCAGGACGGCCCCACCCACTCCGGCGGCGGTGAAGCCCGACGCCACGCTCAGCACGACGGCGAGCGGGTGCAGCCGCACGGCGTGCGAGAGCAGCAACGGCTGCAGCACGTGACCTTCCAGCTGCATCACGCACACCACGACGGCCAGCAGGATCAGAGCCGTGACGAAGCCGTTGGCGGCCAGCGCCACCAGCACCGCAAGCCCACCGGTTACCACCGCGCCGACGTAGGGCACGAAGGCGCCGAGGAAGATCACCACGGCCAGCACGAACGGCAGCGGCACGCCGAGCACGACGGCCCCGATGCCGATCAGCGCCGCGTCGGTGAAGGCCACCGCGGCCGTCGCCCGAACGTAGGCCACCAGGGTCGCGAACCCGCGCCGCCCGGCGACGTGCACGCGCTCGCGGACGTCCCCGGGCACCACCACGCGCACCACGAACGACCAGATCCGGCCGCCGTCGCGGAGGAAGAAGAACAGGGTGAACAACCCGAGCAGCACACCGGCCAGGAACCGCAGCAGCGTGCCGGTGGTGGCCAGCGCGGTCGTCGGCAGCCCGCTCTGGTCGATCCGCAGCGCCTGCGTGAGCTGCTGGAACACCTCGTTGAGCTGGTGCTGGTCCATCCGCAGCGGGCCTTGGGTGAGCCAGCCGCGGATTTGCTCGAAGCTGGCGAGGAGCTGCTCGGTGAGCCCGGACAGCCCAGCCACCAGCGTGTTGATCACGACGGTGAGCACCGCGCCGAGCGCGCAGAGCCCGCCTACCAGCACCAGCGCGGCCGCCAGCGTGCGGTGCGCACCCCGGCGCACCAGCCAGTTCACCGCCGGGGTCATCAGCGCGGCCAGCAGCCCGGCCACCGCGACCGCCATGATCTCGCCGTAGAGCGCGACGAAGACCTGCCACAGGACCCACAGCACGGCGACCAGCACGAGCAGCCGCCAGCCCACCGCGGCCGCGACGCGCAGACCGCGGGGGACCCCGCCCGCGCCGGAAGAACCCACAGCTGCTGGTTGGCCCGCATCGCTGATCACCAAACGCGGGACACCCGAGTGGTCCACTGTGGTCGGTCGGGTCAGCTCCGCTCGGGCAGCTGGAAGTGCCAGATCACCACGGCGGGCATCCCCGCGCTGGCCGCCGCGGTCGCCTCCGGGACCATCGCGGCCAACGACCGCACCTGCGCACCGCGCTGCCGCTGGGCCTGCAGCTGCGCCACTTCGCCGAGCCGAGCCTGCCTGCGAACACCACCCTGCCCGGACCGCCTCCGGCGGAACCCGGGCCGTGGGACACCTGGCCGGCCAGCGCGCACATCACCAGGTCCGCTGCGGCGTCCTCGACCGGCAGCCCGGTGAGCTCGCCAACCGCGAACTCACCTGCGGGCACCCGGGCCAGCATCTCCGGCGAGCTGTCCACCCCGATCACCCGGTGCCCGTGCCCGGCCAGGACCTCGGCGATCCGCTCGGCCACGGGATCCCGGTCGTGCTCGCCGGTGAAGCTGCGCAGCAACGCCACGCCCTCCATGCCGAGCAGGTAAGCCAACGGGTGCTCGTAGATCACCCGGCGGAGGCTAGGGGGTGGCGCCGCGGCCGAACCACTGTTTTCCGCGCCGCGGCCAGCCGGTCGCGATTGGACTTCGCCCGCCGACCGGGGAACCTGCGACCATGGCGCGGTGACGACATCCGCTCCTCGCCGCTTCGCCCAGGTCGACGTGTTCGGGACCGGCCCCTGCAGCGGCAACGCGCTCGCCGTGGTGCTCGACGCCGAAGGGCTGTCCGGCGAGTCGATGCAGCGCTTCGCGCGCTGGACCAACCTCTCGGAGACCACGTTCCTGCTGCCACCGACCCAGCCGGGAGCCGACTACCGGGTGCGGATCTTCACCGGCTCCGGCGAGCTGCCGTTCGCCGGGCACCCCACCCTCGGCAGCTGCCACGCCTGGCTGGCCCAGCAGCCGCACCCGGTCGGCCGGCGGATCGTCCAGGAGTGCACGGCCGGACTCGTCGAGCTGCGCGCGGACAACGGGCAGTACGCCTTCGCCGCCCCACCGCTGACCCGCCAGGGCCCGGTGGACGACCAGCTGCGCGCTGAGCTGGCCAGCGGGCTCGCCCTGGAGCCCGGGCAGCTGCGCGACGCCCACTGGGTGGACAACGGGCCGGGCTGGGTGGCGGTGCTGGTCGACAGCGCGGACACCGTGCTGCGGGTGCCCACCCCGCCCGCGTCGCTCCCGCCACTGGGCGTGGTGGGCCCGCACCCGCCGGGCGCGGCGCACCAGTTCGAGGTCCGCGGGTTCTTCCCCGGCGGCGGCCAGGTGGCCGAGGACCCGGTCACGGGCAGCCTCAACGCGGGCATCGCGCAGTGGCTCATCGGTACCGGCGCGGCACCCGAACACTACGTGGCGAGGCAGGGCACCGTGGTCGGTGCGGATGGCCGCGTCTCGGTCGACCGCGACGAGCACGGCGCGATCTGGATCGGCGGTGCGGCGGTCACCTGCATCCAGGGCGAGGTCCGGCTGTGACGGTCAGCCGCGGGTGAGCTCGTCGATCTCGGCGGCGGCCTCCGGCCAGCCGCGCCGGAGCTCGGCCCGCCCACCCAGGGCGAACCCCTCGAACCGGAACGGCGGTGCGAGGGTGAGCCCGACCAGCGACCACGCGCCCTCGGGGCGGGAGCCCTGCCAGGCACCGGCCGGGACGACGGTCTGCAGCACCTGACCGGCGCCGAGGTCGGGGCCCAGCGTCACCCGGTGGCTGGAGCCGCCGGGCTCCAGCACCAGCATCCGGACCGGTGCGCCGCCCTGCCAGTGGTAGACCTCGGGGCTGTCCAGCCGGTGCAGGGCGGAGAAGTCGGGGGCGATCATCAGGTAGATCGCCGAGGACATGGTGTCGTCGGCGTACATCCGCCGCACGTGACCGCCCTCGCCCTCGAGCGGTTCCAGACCGAGTCGCTCGACCAGGGCCCGGCCGACCGCCGGATCATCCCCATCAGGAACACCGAGCACTGTGCCGCCCCTCCGCGATTCGTAGTGGTGGTTGTGTTGTGCGAGTCAGCTCGCGCTTTCGTGGTTCATCGTGGCTGGGTTGCGTCACGGTCCCCTGAGGTGGGGTTGGGCGCGGGGTCCTTCCCAGTCGGCTGGCGGGGCTGGTCACCAGGTGGGGCGGACCGAGGCGCCGCCGTCCACGACCAGCTCCTGGCCGGTGATCCAGGTGCTGGCCGGGCCGCACAGGAACAGGCAGGCGTCGGCGACGTCCGCGGGTTGCCCGAGTCGGCTGATGGGGTTGCCCGCTTCCCACGCCGCCACGCCCTCCGGCCAGTCCGCGCGGATCGCCGGGCGGTCCACCAGTCCGGGGGAGACCAGGTTGACGCGGACCCCGTCGCGGGCGTACTCCAGTGCCGCCGAGCGCACCAGCATGCCGACCGCCGCCTTGGACACCGCGTAGTGCGCCGACCCCGGCTTGGGCTGGGCGCCGACGATAGAGCCGATAGCGACCACCGCGCCGCCCTCGTCCTGCCCGGACATCGCGCGGTGGGTCGCCTGCAGGACCAGGAACGTCGCGTCCACATTGGATTCCTGCACCGCGCGGAAGTCGGCCAGCGACATCTCGGCCAGCGGCTGCAGGGGCTGGATCCCGGCGTTGAGCACCGCGGCGTCGAGCTGCCCGAAGGTCTCCAGCGCCACCTGCACGACGCGGTCGGCATCGGCGGGGGAGCGGAGGTCGGCCTGCACGGCCACCGCACTGCCGCCGCGCGACTCGATGTCGCGCACGACCTCGCCCGCGCCGACCTCGTCTTGGTGGTAGTGGACCACCACCCGGGCCCCTGCCTGCCCGAACCGGCGCGCGATCCCGCTGCCGATGCCGCCGCTCGCCCCCGTCACCAGCGCGACCTCGCCCGCCAGACCGCCCGCGTCCGGCACCTGGTCCATGCCTGCCACCCCTTCGTCGCCGAATCGTCCTGATCCAGGGTGCCGCACCACCCGAGCGCGGTGGAATCGGGTTGGGCGCCACACCACCGGCGCGTAGCCTGGCGGCATGATCGAGTTGTGGGACGTGCGCGCGACCGGGGTGCTGCAGCTCCCCTCTGGTCGAACCGTTCGCGGGCGTGGGTTGCGCAACCCGGTACCGGAGGGGCCGGAACCGGACTTCACCGTGCACCTGCTGGGCAGGCAGCCGCCGCCGACCGAGTGGGAGAGCCGGTGGCTGCGCTGGCCGGACTTCCGGCTGCCCACCGACCGCGCCGACGCACGCCGGGTGTTCCGCGAGGCCTGGGAGCGCGCCGAGCACGATCGAGTGGAGTTCGCCTGCTCCGGAGGTCGCGGCCGGACCGGTACCGCGCTGGCATGCCTGGCCGTCCTCGACGGGGTCCCCGCCTCCGACGCGGTCGCCTACGTGCGCGTCCACTACGACCGCCGCGCGGTCGAAACCCCTTGGCAGAAGCGCTACGTCGCCAAGTTCACCCCGTGACGCCCCGGGCGTCGCGGTCCTCCAGTGGAAGGGAACACCCGCATGGGGCGGAAGGTCGTCCTCGACGTCGACACCGGGACCGATGACGCGGTGGCGATCATGTTCGCCGCCCTGCACCCCGAGCTGGACCTCCTCGGCGTCACCACGGTCAACGGCAACGTCCCGCTGGAGAACACCACGGACAACACGCTGCGGGTGCTGGACTGGATCGGCTGCTCCGACGTCCCCGTGCACCCGGGCGTGCCGCACCCGATCGCCCGGTTCGGCTTCCCCGGGGGCAGGCACTTCGACACCGAGGACGAGCACGACCCGCACGGCATCGCGCTGCCGATCCCGGCCCCGCGCACCGCGGCCCGCGACACCGGAGCGGTCGAGTACCTGGTGGAGACCCTGCGCGCGACCACCGAGCCGATCACCCTGGTGCCGGTCGGCCCGCTGAGCAACGTCGCGACCGCGCTTGCGGTCGACCCGACCGTGGCCGGGGCGGTGGAGGAGCTGGTCGTGATGGGCGGCAGCCACGCGGTCGCCAACGTGACCGCCTCCGCCGAGTTCAACATCTGGGCCGACCCGGAAGCGGCCAACGTCGTGCTGTCCGCCGACTTCGCCCGCCGCACGCTCGTGACGCTCGACGCGACCCACCGGGCGCTGGTCCCGCGGCGGACCTGCGATGCGCTCGAATCACTGGGAACCCCGGCCGGGACGGCTGCGGCGCGGTTCATCTCGCACCGGATCAAGGCCTACGAGCAGACCACGGCAGGGGCGGCACCGGTGCACGACGTGGTGTGCACCGCCTACCTCGTCGCACCCGAGGTGATCTCCACCCAGCACCTGCCCGTCGCGGTGGAGACCGCGAGCCCGCTCACGGTGGGGCGCACCGTCATCGACACGCGACCGGCCACGAAGGCCGAACCCAACGCGCACGTCGCCCTCGACGCCGACGCGGACCTGCTCAACGACCTGCTGCTGAGCACCTTCGCCCGCGAAGCCGCCTGACCTCGCGGACGGGTGGTCCGCGACCTCCCTTCCGGTGACCGGGCGGACGTCGCGCGCTCGGCCTTGCCATAGTCGCGGGAGGCGCTGATCCCACGACCTGCCCGGGAGGCCCGCGATGGTGGCGTCCGCGTTCGACCACACCGTGACCGACTTCCAGATGCCGCACGCGTACTGGCTGGCCAGGTCGGCCAAGCTCGCCTACGCCGACGAGGCGGCGATCCGCACGACCGCGGCGGAGTGGGGTTTCGACCGCGTCCAGCACCTGCGGGCCGAACTGGACCCCTCGTTCCCCATCGAGGACGTCCAGGCGTTCGCGGCGGGCAGCGACCGGATGGTCGTGGTGGCCTTCCGCGGCACCGAACCGGCGAAGATCCAGGACTGGCTGTCCGATGCCGCCACGCTGGTCGCCCCGGGCCCGGCGGGCAAGGGGCTGGTGCACCAGGGGTTCAGCCAGGCGCTCGACGCGGTCTACCCGCAGGTGCTCAAGGCGGTGGAGCGGCTCCGGGACGGCCAGCAGAGCCTGTGGTTCACCGGCCACGGCCTCGGCGGCGCGCTGGCCGTGCTCGCCTCCGCCCGGCTGTACTTCGAGGATCCGGAGCTGCTGGCCAACGGCGTGTGCACCTTCGGCCAGCCGCGCACCTGCGACCGGTTCCTGGCCGAGTCCTACGACGAGGCGTTCGCCGCGCGAACGTTCCGGTTCGTCAACAACAACGACGTGGTCGCCCAGCTCCCGCCCGAACCGTTCCACCACGTGCGGGACCTCCGCTACTTCGGCGCCGACGGGGAGCTGCGGGCGAAGATGACCGTCCTCGGCGGGGCGGCCGACCCCCTCCCCGGCTTCACCGGCGACCCGTTCGCCCCCGCCGCCGACGGGGTCCGCGACCACGTGCTGGACCGCTACGTCGAACTGGTGGAGAACAGCATCTCCTGAGTTTCGCCGAGCGCACCGCGGCGGGCCATACTCCCTGGGGACGTCGAGCAGTGGGGAGCAGCCATGGAATTCCGCCACCTGGGTCGCAGCGGTCTGGTGATCAGCGAGATCGCGTACGGGAACTGGTTGACGCACGGTTCCCAGGTCCAGGAGGAGGCCGCGGCGGCGTGCATCCGCGCCGCGCTGGACGCGGGGATCACCACGTTCGACACCGCTGACGTCTACGCCGAAGGGCGGGCCGAAGAGGTCCTCGGCCGGGCGCTGCGGGGCGAGCGCCGGGCGGGGCTGGAGATCTGCACCAAGGCCTACTTCCCGGTCGGGCCGGGGCGCAACGACCGCGGGCTCTCCCGCAAGCACGTCGTGGAGGCCGTCGAGGCTTCCCTGCGGCGGCTGGGGACCGACTACGTCGACCTCTACCAGGCGCACCGCTACGACCCGGAGACGCCGTTGGAGGAGACCATGACGGCCTTCGCCGACGTGGTCCGGGCGGGCAAGGCGCTCTACATCGGGGTCTCGGAGTGGACCGCCGAGCAGATCCGCGCCGCGCACGGGCTCGCCCGCGAACTGCGGATCCCGCTGGTGTCGAACCAGCCGCAGTACTCGATGCTCTGGCGGATCATCGAGGACGAGGTGGTGCCCACCAGCGCGGAGCTGGGGATCGGGCAGGTCGTGTGGTCCCCGATCGCGCAGGGCGTGCTCACCGGCAAGTACCGGCCGGGAACGCCGCCGCCCGCGGGCAGCAGGGCCACCGACGAGACCGGTGCGAACTTCGTCGCCCGCTGGCTGCGCGAGGACGTCCTGGCCCGCGTCGAGCGGCTCCGGCCGCTGGCCGAGCAGGCGGGGTTGTCCCTGGCCCAGTTGGCGGTGGCGTGGGTGCTGCAGAACCCCAACGTCTCCGCGGCCATCATGGGCGCGTCCCGCCCGGAGCAGGTCGTGGAGAACGCCAAGGCGTCCGGGGTGCGGCTCGAGGCCGACCTGCTGGCCGCGATCGACGAGGTGCTGGAGCCGGTGGTCGTCCGGGACCCGGCGCTGACCAAGGCCAACGCGCCGAAGACCCGGAAGTAGTGCGGCGGCGCGGCGGGCGCCGCCGCACTACTCAGCCCTGGCGGGCCTTCCAGCGAGGGTTCCGCTTGTTGACGACGTAGATTCGGCCCCTGCGGCGGACCACCTGGGAGCCCTCCTTGCTCTTCAGGGACTTGATCGATGCTCGGACCTTCACGTGCGTTCCTTCCCGGGCCCGGTGGCGGTGGGCCCACCCCGAGCATAGACAGGAACGATAATCGTTTTCAATAAGGGGTCGAGTTCTGTACTGGTCGGGCCGAACCGGGTGGATGAAGTCCGCCCAGCCGCCCGGGTGCGCCGCGGCCGGTGGTCACGGCGCACGACGCCGGTGGTCAGCCCTTGACGCAGATGACCTGCTTGAGGTGCGTGACGACCTCGACCAGGTCGGTCTGCGCCGCGATCACCGACTCGATGTCCTTGTACGCGGCCGGGATCTCGTCGACGACCCCACCGTCCTTGCGGCACTCCACGCCCGCGGTCTGCGCCGCCAGGTCCGCCTCGGTGAAGGTCTTGCGGGCCTTGGTCCGCGACATCCGCCGCCCCGCGCCGTGCGAGGCCGACTCGAAGGACCGGGTGTTGCCCAGCCCGCGCACGATGTAGGAGCCGGTGCCCATGCTGCCCGGGATGATGCCCAGGTCGCCCGACCCGGCGCGGATCGCGCCCTTGCGGGTCACCAGCACCTCGACCCCGTCGTGGACCTCCTCCGCCACGTAGTTGTGGTGGCACGAGATCGGCGTGTCGAAGCGGGTCCCGGGGACCACGTCGGCCAGCGCCAGCTGCACGAGGGAGAGCATCGTCGCGCGGTTGCGCGCCGCGTAGTCCTGCGCCCAGAACAGGTCGCGCCGGTAGGCCTGCATCTCCGGCGTCCCGGCCACGAACACCGCGAGGTCGGGGTCCGGCAGGTCGGCGTTGTGCGGGAGCCTGCGGGCGATGTCGATGTGCCGCTTGGCCAGCTCGTTGCCGATGCCCCGGGAACCGGAGTGCAGCATCAGCCACACGCGGTCGGCGTCCGGGCCGCTCTGCTCCAGGCAGACCTCGATGAAGTGGTTGCCGCCGCCGAGGGTGCCCAGCTGCGCCCGCGCCCGGTCCTGCATGTCCCGCACCCCCGGGTGCAGGTGCGCGAAACCGGACCAGAACTGCTGCCAGCCCCCGGTGCCGGGCACCCGGGCCGGGTTGACCGGGGTGCGGTGCATGGCGAAGCCGACCGGCACGGCCGACTCGATCCGCCGCCGCAGCACGCCCAGGTCGTCCGGCAGGTCGGTCGCGGTCAGCGAGGTGCGCACCGCGCTCATCCCGCACCCGATGTCCACGCCCACCGCCGCGGGGGACACTGCCTCTCGCATCGCGATGACGCTGCCGACGGTGGCGCCCTTGCCGTAGTGCACGTCGGGCATCACGGCGAGGCCCTGCACCCACGGCAGGTTCGCGACGTTGTGCAGTTGGCGCATCGCGGCGTCCTCAACGGACTGCGGATCCGCCCACATCCGGATCGGCACCCTGGCGCCGTCGACTGCCGTGTGCATGGTGTTCCTTCCTCGTTGTCCTGCGACCCGACGATGATCGCGCGTCTCCCTGTCAGATGCCACCGAATTAACGGAGCCCATCCACTCCCGAACCCTGTCCAGTCCGTTGTGGACGAACCGGCGAGGTCTCGCCTGGGGGCAGCCGAAAACCATGCGTCCGCCGTCAAGGCGTCGACCCGTGCCCGGGCCCAGCCGCGCCAAGCGCGCGATTCGGATGGAAATCGCACAGCACCCGACACGCCCACGGTGCGTCGGCGCGCGACATGCCGTGGGGTCGCAGTTTCAATTGAAACTGCGGGAGGTTGCCGACACCCAACGGCGTGTCGGAACGGAACACGTTCTTGCGCGAGTGCGACTTCGGGAGCTAGGTGTTCGATTTCCGCCGAATCCGCGGGGAGTTCGTGCCCGGGGCGCCGTGCCAGGCGTTGGTCCGCGGCGTGCGCAGGGTTCGGCGACTGCTCCGGCGGCCGGTCAGCGGAAGGTGATCCGCGCGGTGGCCATGAGGGAGTCCGGTGCCGCGCGCACCGCCATGTCCCCGTCCGGGCCACCGGTCACCAGCACCGGGTCCCCGGCGAAGACCGGGCGGCGCAGCCGGTAGTCGACCCCGCGGACCTCGCGCTCAGGCGCGTGGCCCCGGGCGAGTTCGGTCATCAGCAGGACCAGCAGTGGACCGTGCACCACGAGCCCGGGGTAGGACTCGACCTCTCGCGCGTACGGCGCGTCGTAGTGGATGCGGTGCGCGTTGGCGGTCAGCGCGCTGAACCGGAACAGCCGCACCGGGTCGCCGGTGAAGGGTCGCTGCCACGGCGCGTCGGAGGCCGGGAGGTCGGTGGGCCGGGCGGCACCGGGGCTCTTGGCCGAGCTCTCGCCGCTGCGGTAGACGTAGTCCTGCTCCTCGACGAACCGCAGTTCGCTGTCCTGCCGGTACTCCGCGCGGACCGTCGCGAACGCCATCTCGCCCGAGCGGCCCTGCTTGACCACCACGTTGGACAGCGACGAGGTGCGCTCGACCGCCGCCCCCAGGCGCAGCGGAGCGGTGGCGGTGAGCCGACCCCCGGCGAACATCCGCCGCCGGTCCGGGATCGGCGGCAGGAAGTGCCCGTCCGTCGGATGACCGTCCGCGCCGAGCTCGCCGTGCCGGGGCCAGTGCTGGAAGTGCACCCAGTGCCACAGCGGCGGCAGCTCGTCACCGGGTGCGCTCGTCTCCAGCACCGCGGCCAGCGCGCGCGACGGTTCCGCGGGCAGGGCGTCGGTCTCGACCAGCGGCTCCGGCCGCCACCGCCGCAGGTAGGTCTCCAGGCCCGGCACCGCGTCCTCCTCACCTCCGCCGGGCAGGCCCGGCAGGATTGGGCCGTACAAACTGGCTGCCAGTCTCGACCGCCACCCCTCCGGCGTCAACGCGCGGTGGCGTGATGGCCCCGACGCGGCGGACTTCGGCCCGGTGCGGGCGGTCTTGACCGGGCCGCACATTTGGCCGTACAAAGATGCGGGACAGCTCCGGCGCGACCCCGCGCTGGCGGAAAGGCTCCCATGGCATCCCTCGCCGAAGACCTCGCCGACTGGGCGGTCGAGCTCGACCCGGGCCCCGACGACCTGGCGCTGGCCCAGCGCGCGCTGCTGGACACCGCCGCGGTCACCCTGGCCGC
Source organism: Saccharopolyspora sp. NPDC000359 (assembly GCF_040300525.1). NCBI lineage: Bacteria > Bacillati > Actinomycetota > Actinomycetes > Pseudonocardiales > Pseudonocardiaceae > Saccharopolyspora > Saccharopolyspora sp. NPDC000359. The sequence continues at coordinate 38,192 of NZ_JBEPDU010000011.1, forward strand.
GCGGGACGACCCGCTGACCGCCATCGCCGCCGACCTGCCGGACGCCGCCCGCTGGGCGGCCACCGGCCACGTGCTGGACTTCGACGACCTGCACGTCGAGTCCACCACGCACATCAGCGTGGTGGTCGTCCCGGTCGTCCTGGCCACCGGCGGTGACGCGCGGGCCTACCTGGCCGGGGCCGGGGTGATGGCCCGGCTGGGCACCGCGCTCGGCTGGTCGCACTACTCCGCTGGCTGGCACGCGACCTGCACTGCTGGTGCGCCCGCCGCCGCGGTCGCGGCCGGTACCGCGCTCGGGCTGACCGCCGGGCAGCTGGCCACCGCGATGGCACTCGCGATCCCCGCGGCCGGTGGCGTGCAGAACGCGTTCGGCACGCACGGCAAGTCCCTGCAGGTCGGTTTCGCCGCGCAGGCCGGGGTGCGCGCCGCGCAGCTGGCGCAGGCCGGGGCCACCGCCGACCCGGGCGCGCTGGACGCCTGGCTGGAGCTGGTCGGCGGTCGCGGCCAGCTGGACCTGTCCGGGCCAGCGGTCCCGGGCGGGCTGGCGATCAAGGTGTACCCGTGCTGCTACGCGATGCAGCGGCCGATCGCCGCGCTGCGCGAAGTCCGCGACCAGGTCCGCGGGCAGGTGCGCCGGGTGCGGGTGCGCACCCCGCGAGCCACCGTCACACCACTGATCCACGACCGCCCGACCACCGGCCTGGAGGGCAAGTTCAGCCTGCCCTACGCGGTCGCGACGGCGCTGCTGGACGACTACCCGGACTTCGCCGCCTTCACCGACCTCGCGGTCGAACGCCCCGCGGCGCAGCAGCTGCTCCGCGCGGTCGAGCTCGAGCACACCTCCGGCGCGGACGGGCTGCTGACCGGCGAGGTGGACATCGAGGTGGAGCACGGCGGTCCGACCCTGCACGTGCGCCTGGCCCAGCCACCCGGCGCGCCGTCGCGCTCACCGACCGCGGCGGAACTGGCCGCGAAGTTCCAGGCCTGCGGCGCGGACGTCCCCGCCCTGCTGTCCGGTGCCGACTGGACGGCGGTCCGCGACCTGCTGCGCAAGACCTTCCCCCGCGCCACCTGAACCACCCGCGGTTCCCACCGGGGCCAGGTTCCCCAGGTCCGCGGGAACCGCGGACCCCGACCGAACTGGAGCACAACGCCGTGAGCACAGTGGACATCTTGAGCGCGGACGAGAAGCTGGCCGTGGAAACGGTGCGCGACTTCGTCGACAAGTCCGCCAAGCCGGTGGTGGCCGAGCTGGAGCACGCCAACACCTACCCGGAAGCCCTCGTCGAGCAGATGAAGGAGCTGGGCACCTTCGGGCTGGCCATCCCGGAGGAGTACGGCGGCACCCCGGTGTCCACACCCTGCTACGTGCTGATCGTCGAGGAGCTGGCCCGCGGCTGGATGAGCCTGGCCGGGGCGATGGGCGGGCACACCGTGGTGTCCAAGCTGCTGCTGGCCTTCGGCACCGAGGAGCAGAAGCGCCGGTACCTGCCCGGGATGGCCACCGGTGAGGTCCGCGCGACGATGGCCCTGACCGAACCCGGCGGCGGCTCGGACCTGCAGGCCCTGACCACCACCGCCCGCCGCGACGGCGAGGAGTACGTGATCAACGGCGCCAAGACGTGGATCACCAACGCCCGCCGCTCCAAGCTGATCGCGCTGCTGTGCAAGACCGACCCGGACGCGCACCCCGCGCACGAGGGCATCTCGATCCTCCTGGTGGAGCACGGCCCCGGGCTGACCGTGTCCCGCGACCTGCCCAAGCTCGGCTACAAGGGCGTCGAGAGCTGCGAACTGCACTTCGACGACCACCGCGCACCGGCGAGCGCCGTGCTCGGCGGTGTCGAGGGCAAGGGCTTCGCGCAGATGATGAAGGGCCTGGAGACCGGCCGCATCCAGGTCGCCTCCCGCGCGCTGGGCGTGGGCATGGCCGCGCTGCAGGACGCGCTGCGCTACGCCCAGGAGCGGGAGAGCTTCGGCAAGCCGATCTGGAAGCACCAGTCGGTGGGCAACTACCTGGCGGACATGGCCACCAAGCTCACCGCCGCCCGGCAACTGACCCTGCACGCCGCGCGGGAGTTCGACGCGGGCCGCCGGGTGGACATGGAAGCGGGCATGGCCAAGCTGTTCGCCTCCGAGGTCGCCATGGAGATCGCGCTCAACGCGGTGCGCATCCACGGCGGCTACGGCTACTCCACCGAGTTCGACGTGGAGCGCTACTTCCGCGACGCACCACTGATGATCGTCGGGGAGGGCACCAACGAGATCCAGCGCAACGTCATCGCCGCCCAACTGGTCAAGCGCGGCGGCCTCGACTGAGCCCGCGCCCGGCGCTGCGACCAGCCCACTCCCCGCCGGCCGCCGCGGTCGTTCCGCTACGGTCGAGGGCGAGCAGCTGGGAGGTGGTGGCGTGGCAGCGCGGACGGACGGCAGGGAGAGCGCGTACTTGCGGCTGGCGCGCGAGTTGCGGTCGGCGATCCTGCAGCACGACTACCCGGAGGGCAAGCGCCTGCCCACCGAGGCCGAGCTCGCCGAGACCCACCGCGTCAGCCGCCAGACCGTGCGCCGCGCCTTCCAGGACCTCGTCGCCGAGGGCATGGTCTACCGCATCCCGGGGCGGGGCACCTTCGCCGCGCCCCGCGAGGAGCAGTACCTGCGCCAGTTCGGTTCCATCGACGACCTGATGGGGCTGTCCATCGACACCACCATGCAGTTGCTCACCCCGCTGCACCGCAGGGTCGACCTCGACGCCGCCGGGCGGCTGCGGCTGGCCGCCGACCGGGTGCACGTGCTGGAGTTCCTGCGCCTGCACGACGACGTCCCGTTCTGCCTGACCACCGTGTTCCTGCCACCCGAGGTGGGCAAGCTGGTCGAGTCGGTGCCCGAGCTGACCGAGGTCGGCGCCCGCAGCCGGGTGACCATCATCGGGCTGCTCGACGACCGGCTGGCCGACCCCATCGCCGAGGCCGAGCAGAGCATCACGGTCGGCACCGCGACGCCGGAGGTCGCCGAGCAGCTCGGCTGCGAGGCGCACCGCCCGCTGCTGCGCATCGACCGGATGTACCAGTCCACCACCGGGCAGCCCGTGGAGCTGGCGGTCAGCCACTTCCTCCCGGAGCACTACTCCTACCGGGTCCGCCTCCGCCGTAACGTCCGCTGAGCAGCGCCCAAGGCCTCAACTGCGTTCGGGCGCGGGGACCTCGGTCGGTTCGGCCGGGCGGTCCGGCGAGCGCACCGGGATCATCGCCACCAGGCCGACCAGCAGGATGAGCACGATGCCGCCCATCCCGGCGCGCTGGGTGCCGAAGACGGCGATGAACCCGCTGAAGGCCAGCGGCCCCAGGAAGCTCACCGCGCGCCCGGTGGTGGCGTAGAGGCCGAACACCTCGCCCTCCTTGCCGGGCGTGGCGATGCGCGCCAGGAACGTCCGGCTGGCCGACTGGGTCGGGCCGAGGAAGATCGCCAGCGTCAGCCCGCACACCCAGAACGCGGCCTTGCCGGGCGGCAGCACCAGCAGCAGGCAGCCGACCAGCACCAGGCCGAACAGCGCGGCGACGATGACCGCCTTCGGCCCGAACCGGTCGTCGGCCCGGCCGCCCAGGAACGCGCCGAGCCCGGCCACCAGGTTGGCGGTGATCGCGAAGACCACCACCTCGACGGGGCTGAACCCGAAGGTGCCCGCGGCGATCACCCCGCCGAAGGTGAAGATCGCCGCCAGCCCGTCCCGGTAGATCGCGCTGGCCACCAGGAATCCCAGCGTGCGCCGGTCCTCGCGCCACATCCAGGCCAGCCGCCTGCCGAGCACGACATAGCTGGCCACCAGGGCGTGCCGCAGCGGTTCGCCGGAGGACGGGGCCTCGGGCACGAAGGCGAACAGCGGCACCGCGAACACCGCGAACCACACCGCCGAGAACAACGCGACGACGCGGATGTTCATCCCGTTCTCCGCGGTCACCCCGAACAGCCCGACGTCGGGCTGCACGAAGCTGATGAGCACGATCACCAGTGCGATGAGCCCGCCGAAGTAACCCATGCCCCAGCCGAACCCCGAGACGCGCCCGATCGTGGCCGGGGTGGAGACCTGCAGCAGCATGGCGTTGTAGTTCACCGTGGCGAACTCGGCGAACACGCTGGCGGCGGCCAGCAGCACCAGGCCCAGCACCAGGTAGGACGGGTCGTCCTGGACGAAGAACAGCCCCGCGGTGCAGGTGATCACCAGCGCGGTGTGCACCGCCAGCCACAGCTTGCGCCGCCCGCCCGCGTCGCTGCGCTGACCGGTCACCGGCGCCACCAGCGCGATGCACACCCCGGCGATGGTCAGCGCCACGCCGAGCGCGGTGGAGCCGCTCTCCGGGTCGACGGCGACGCCCTCGGTCAGGTACACGGTGAACACGAAGGTCAAGATGACGGTGTTGAACGCTGAGGATCCCCAGTCCCACAGCGCCCAGCTGAACACCGCTCGCCCGCGGCGCTGGACCGCCGGCGGAGCGCCCGTAGACACACCCACGCCAGGATCACACCAGCCCACCACCGGGGAAGCCAGTCGAAACCGGCACTTCCGGCGGCGAAGCCCCCGACCGGGGAGGCCCGCGCGCCCCAGCCGCCACGGCGCGGTGGTTCCGCAAGAGTCGGCACTGCGGTCCCACCGGTCCCGGCCGCACCCAACCGAGCGGGCCGCGGTCCTACGCTGGAGCGGAGTGCTCCACAGCACCGAGACCCCGGTCCGGGGCGGAGCTCCAGCGCCGCCGGGCGATCTCCGCCGGACCGGGAACCGAGGGGGTTCGGGCGATGCCGGTCGATGTGGACGCGAACAGGGTTTCCCACCACCGCCCCGGGGCGTTCGCCCTGCTGTTCGGGGTGGTCGCGCTGATGGGGGCGTTGTGCACCGGGGCGACGGCCGCCGCCCAACCGGTACCGACCGGCGTCGGCTCCCGGGTGGTGGCGGTCCGGATGGTCGAGTACCAGCTCGAGCAGCCCGCGTGGCTGCCGCCGGGTCGCTACACCTTCCACGCGATCAACGCCGGGCGCGCGCCGCACGCGCTGGAGATCAGCGGTCCCGGTGTGGGCGGTGCGCGGACACCGGTGGTCCAACCGGGCGGCGCCGCCGACGTGACGGTGACCCTGGCACCCGGCGTGTACGACTTCTGGTGCCCGGTCGGCCACCACCGGCAGGACGGCATGCAGCTCTACGTCAGGGTCGGCTGACCGCGCCCCGGAGCTGCCGGGATTCGCCGCGCCGCCGCGCCAGCACCCACCGCGTCGCGGTGTTGAACACCCGCAGCACCTTGCGCACCAACGGGTTCTGCGTCAGGCGGTGCGCCTGGTAGCGCCACGGCGGTTGCAGCCCGCTGCGCGAGGACATCGCGAAGCAGAAGTCCACCGCGTCCCGGTCGGTGTAGCGGTCGAGGTGCTCGAACCAGGCCATGCTGGTGCGCGCGGCGGCCTGCACCACCCGCATCGCGGCGTGCCCCTCGCCGTCGAACTCCTTGAGCGCGTGGCTGGTCTGCTCGTTGTCCTGCAGCTTCTCGGCCAGCACCACGGCGTCGATCATGGCCAGCCTGGTGCCCGAGCCGATGGTGAAGTGCGTGGTGTGCGCGGCGTCGCCGATCAGCACCGCGTTGGCGTGCCGCCAGGTCTGGTTGTGGACCTGCGTGAAGCGCTGCCAGGACGCGGGTTTGCCACGCGCGGCGCTGATCAGCGGGTGCCCGGCCAGGTGCTCGTCGAAGACCTCCTCCAGCAACCGGGTGGTCGCCGCGTCGTCGAGCTCGTCGAAGCCCAGCGCCTGCCAGGTCCGCTCCTGGCACTCGACGATGAAGGTGCTGACCCCGGCTGCCGACGGGTAGGCGTGGAACCAGATCCAGCCCTGCGGGGTGTGCTCGAAGCCGAAGGTGAAGTGCTCGAACACCCGGCTGGTGCCCAACCAGAGGTAGGGGTTGCGCCCGCGCTCCAGTTCGGTGCCGAACTGCTCGGCGCAGCGCTGCCGGGTCCGGCTGTTCGCGCCGTCGGCGACCACCACCAGGTCGGCGTCGGCGAACTCGTCGAGGTCGTCCACCGCCCGCTCGTACCGCACGTCCACACCGAGGTCGGTGGCGCGCTCGGCGAGCAGGTCCAGCAGCGTGGACCGGTTGACGCTGTAGCCGTACCCGCTGAGGTAGGCGCGTTGGCCGTGGATCGCCACCACCTGGTCCTGCCAGACGGTGGAGGCGGCGCGGATGCGCTGGGCGCTCTCCCGGTCGTTGACGTAGAGGGCGTCCAGCAGGTCGTCCCAGTAGACGACGCCCCAGCCGTAGGTGGCGCCGGGCGGGTCGCGCTCGAGCACCGAGATCTCGTGCCCGGCGTCGCGCAGCTTCGCGGAGATGGCGAAGTAAAGACCGGCGGGCCCGGCCCCGATGCACACGATCTTCATTGGATCCCCCGGCGAACGGCGCATGGCTCCTTGCGTTGTACCCCGCGAACCAGCCGCGCGAACGTGTCCGAATGCCCTAGCGCGCCGGGGCGGGGCCGGTCAGCCCGCGCTGCGGGCGCGCACCGTGCCCAGCTGGGTCAGGTGCAGGTTGGTGTCGGTGAACTTCTGCGCCACCGCGTGCAGGACGTCGGCCATCGCCGCGGCGGCCGGGGTCGGGGTGCGGTTGGCCGGCCGGGCCAGCAGGATCCGCCGGGTCGGGGCGGGCACGTCGGTGGCGAAGTTGACCAGCCGCACGTCGTGGCGGCGGTTGGTCAGCGCCAGCCGGGGTGCGATCGCGATGCCCAGCCCGGCCGCGACCATCGCCTGCGCCTCCTGGTAGTCGTGCGACTCGTAGGAGATGATCGGCTCGAATCCGGCGAGGCGGCAGCTGCGCCGCAGGACCTCGGCGACCGGGTGGTTGTCGGCGCGGATGATCCACTGGTGCTCGGCCAGGTCGGCCAGCCCGAGGGAGTCGGCCTCCAGCAGCTCGGAGTTGGCTGGGACGACGAGCACGGTGGGGTCGTCGAGCAGGTGGTCGACGACCAGCGAGGTGTCGTCGACCCGGTTCCAGTCGTAGTCCCACAGCATCGCCAGCTCGACCTCGCCGGTGTGCAGCAGGTCCACCAGCTCGTCGAACAGCGCGGAGCGCACGGTGGTGCGGATCCCGGGGTGCTTGCGGGAGAAGCGGGTCAGCGCCAGGGGCAGCAGCGAGGCGCCCGCGGTCGGGAACGACCCGAGCCGCAGCGTCCCCTCATCCAATGTGGCCAGTGCATCCAGGTCCGCCTGCGCGCCGCGGAGTTCGCGCCGGATGGCGCGCCCGCGCTCGGCCAGCGCGCGCCCGGCGTCGGTGAGCTGGACGCCACGCGGGAGGCGGTGCAGGAGCGGCTGGCCGACCTCGGACTCCAGCCTGGACATCTGCTGGGAGGCCGCGGACGGCGTGATCACCAGCGCCTCGGCGGCCGCGCTCAGCGATCCGCGCTCGGCGGCCTCCACCAGCAGCAACACCCTTCGGACGTCCAGCACGCATTCCTCCCGTCGTCGAGGGTGCGAGTTCCACTGAGGTCAGACGCGGCGGAACTCGCACCGGGGTATTAGCTCAGCTTAAGTCAGGGTAAGAACCTGAACATTGTACTGAAGTCTTCGGGTTGTCAGGGTGAACGCCAACCGACCCCCGGAGAAGGAAGTTCCAGTGCACGTACCCGCAACGCTGGTGCGCGGTGGCACCAGCAAGTGCTGGCTGTTCGACCAGTCCGCCCTGCCCGCCACAGTGGACCCCACCGCGCAGGACCTGGAAGCACTGCTGGTCAACGCCTACGGCGCGGCCGACCCGGTGCAGCTCGACGGGATCGGCGGAGCCACCCCGACCACGTCCAAGGCGGCCGTCGTCCGTGCCTCCGACGCGCCTGGCGTCGACGTCGAGTACCTGTTCGGGCAGGTCGGCATCGGTGTCCGCCGGGTCGAGTGGGGGAGCAACTGCGGCAACTGCGCCACTGCGATCGCGCTGTGGTCGGTGGCCCGCGGGCTCGTGCCGATCAGCGGCGACCGCACCCGGGTGGTCCTGCGCAACACCAACACCGGGGCCGTGCTGGAGGCCGAGGTGGACACGACCGGCGGTCGCGTCCACGAGTTCGGCACCCGGACCGTGCCCGGCACCCGCGCCGGGGGAGTGGCGGTCGGGCTGACCTTCCTGGACCCGGCCGGGCGCACCACCGGATCGGTCACCCCCACTGGCCGGGTGGTCGACGAGCTCGCCTTCGACGGGCGGTCCGCCAGGGCCACGATGGTCGACGCGGGCGCGCCGGTGGTGCTGCTCGACGCGGCCGGGATCGGCCGCAGCGCGGTGGCAGCGCTGGCCGAGGTGCGCCAGCTCGTGGCCCCGCTGCGGCAGGTCCGGCACGCCGCCGCGCTGCGGATGGGGCTGTCCGAGCCCGGTGCCGCACCCGACGATGCGGTGCCGAAGGTCGGCATCGTCGGCGCCCCCGCCGACTACCGGACCTCGCTCGGCGAGGACGTCGCCGCCGCTGACTACGACGTCTCGGTGCGCATGCTGTCGATGAACTCCCCGCACCCGGCTATCGGCCTGACCTCCGCGGTCGGGGTCGCCGTCGCCGCGCTGCTCGACGGCTCGGTGGTGCCCGCGGCAGCAGGTCCGGTGCTGCGGATCGGCACCCCGGCCGGGGTCGTCGCGGTCACCTGCCGAGAGGTCACCGGGTCCCGACCGCGCCGGGTCACCGTCGAGCGGGCCGCCCGGATCCTCTGCGAAGCCGACCTCCTGGTGCCGGACCCGCTCCCGGCCTAGCATCCGCCAGACCCCCGATCACCTAGGACGAAGATGTCTGCCGAAATGATCTCCATCGGCGCCCTCGGCGTCATGTTCATCGTGGCCACCGTGCTGCCCATCAACATCGGGATCCTCGCCTTCATCGGCGCGTTCGTCGTCGGGACCGCCTCGCTCGGGCTCTCCGAGGACGAGATCTTCGAAGGATTCCCGGTCTCGCTGTTCGTCACGATCGTCGGCGTCACCTACCTGTTCTCGGTAGCCCAGCGCAACGGCACGATCGACCTGCTGGTGCGGGCCGGGATCCGGCTGGTGCGCGGCAAGGCCGCGCTGATCCCGTGGGTGCTGTTCGCGGTCGCGGCCGTGCTGACCGCCTTCGGCACCTTCACCCCGGCCGCGGTGGCGCTGCTGGCACCGGTCGGCATGAACTTCGCCCACCGGTTCGGCATCAGCCAGCTCATGGTGGGCATGATGGTGATCAGCGGCGCGCACGCCGGTGCGTTCTCGCCGATCGCCGTCTCCGGCGCGCTGGTGCTGGGCATGGTCGACCAGACCCCGCTGGAGGTGGCGCCGTCGGCGTTGTTCCTGGCCAGCTTCGGGTTCAACTTCCTGCTGTCGCTGCTGACCTTCTTCCTGCTGGGCGGGTTCGGCCGCAAGCGCGAGCAGCTCGCCGGGGCAGGGGTGACCGAGCAGCTCGACGCGGCGCGGTTGACCTGGCGGCAGGCGCTGACGCTGGTGGCGTTGGCCGGGCTGGTGGTGGGTGCCCTGGTGTTCCACCTGGAGATCGGCTTCCTCGCGCTGCTGGCGGCCACCGTGCTCACCCTGGTCGACGTGAAGAACCAGGCCAAGGCGGTCGAGGGCATCAGCTGGTCGACGATCCTGCTGGTGGCGGGCATGGTGACCTACGTCGGGATCCTGGAGAAGGCGGGCACCGTCGACGCCGTCTCGCAGGGCGCGGCGGGGATGGGCGCACCGCTGTTCGTGGCCCTGCTGCTGTGCTTCGTGGTGGCGGTGGTGTCGGCCTTCGCCTCCTCGACGGCGATCCTGACCGCGATCATCCCGATCGCCGTGCCGCTGCTGCTGGCCAGCCACCTCAGCGCCGCCGGGCTGGTGGCCGCGCTGGCGATCTCCACGACGATCGTGGACACCTCGCCGTTCTCCACCAACGGCGCCCTGGTGCTCAGCAACGCCCGCGGCGTGGACCGCGACCGCTTCTACAAGCAGATCATCGGCTACACCGCGGGGATCGTGGGGGCCGGTCCGGTCCTGGCGTGGTGCTTCCTGGTGCTGCCGAGCGCGGTCTGAGCGGATGGGGCGGCGCTGCCCGGGAGCTCGGTCGTCGGCGAGGTCAGCCCCGCGCCGACGACCGGCGCCGGGACCGGTTCAGCGCAGGTAGACCCGGTCCGGATCGACGTCCTCGCGCAGCAGGCGGAGCTCGTCCCCGGTGGGCGGCTCGATGGTGGTGAGCTCGTCGGCCACCGCCAGCTCCCACCCGGTGGCCGCCCGGACCTGCTCGGGGGTGACCCCGGGGTGCGTGGCCACCAGGCGCAGCGGCTCGCCGACGCCGTCGCGGGCCAGGACGCCGAGATCGGTGATCACCCGGGTGACCCCCGCCCCACGCGGCCGGACCCCGTCGCGCAGCGCCCGGTCCGGGCCCGGCGAGGTGCAGAAGTCGAGCTCGGCCACCAGGGAGCGCGAATCGTGGCGGCGCATCACCACGAACACCTCGCGGGAGTTGGCCATCACCTCCACCGCCCCACCGGAACCGGGCAGCCGCACCTTCGGCGCGTGCCAGTCGCCGATCACCGAGGAGTTCAGGTTCCCCCACCGGTCGATCTGCGCGGCGCCGAGAAAGCCGACGTCGATGCGGCCGCCCTGCAGCACGTACCCGAACAGCGCGGGCATCGACAGCACCGCCTCGGAGTCGGTGATCAGCACCGAGTCCGCGATGGTCTCCGGCAGGTGCGAGGGGTGCGCGCCGCAGACCCCCGACTCGTAGACGATCTCGATGTCGGGAGCGACGGTGAGCTGCGCCAGCGACACCGCCAGGGTGGGCAGCCCGATCCCGGCGAACACGGTGCCCTTGCCCACCAGCTCGCGCGAGGCGACCGCGGCGAGCAGCTCCGACGACGTGACCGCAGCGTCCATCTCGACTCCTCCTGCGCTGGTCGGCGTCACCGCCGACGTCCGTAGTTGACCGGCTGGCTCCACGCCTCGCCGACCGCCAACCGCTCCCACGTCACCGCGCCCAGCTTGGCCAGGTACTCGCTGTGGTCGGCGGTGCCGCGGACCCACTCGTCGAGCCACCGGCGCAGCCGCTCCGGGTCCTTGCTGATGTGCGACCAGCCGCGGTAGAACTCGCCGTCGCGGTCGTAGTAGCCCTGCGCGAAGGCCGGGTGCGCGCCGCCCGGGCACTCCACCACCGCGTCCACCGCGTGCGCCGGGATGACCGTGCGGTTCGGGTCGGAGCGGATCACCTCGTCGGCCACCACCTCCTCGACCACCACGACCGCCTTCCGGGCGGCGTAGACGGCTTCGGCCTGGACCCCGGTCAGTCCCCAGATCTGGGTGTTGCCCGCCCGGTCGGCGCGCTGCGCGTGGACGATCGTGACGTCCGGGTTCAGCGGCGGCACCACGTAGACCTGCTCCTCGGCGCCGTCCGGACCGGGGTAGGGCGAGGTGACCTTGCGGATGCCGGGGTTGATCGACGGCAGGTCGCTGCCCGCGTAGGAGCGCAGCGGGTAGAACGGCAGCCGCTGCGCCCCGGCCAGGTAGCGGCAGATCATCCCGTAGTGGCTGTACTCCTCGTGCTCCAGCGGCGCGGGCTGCCCGGTCTCGATGCGGCGGCGCAGCTCGCCGAGCGAGCCGGCGGTGGAGTTGCCGACGAACGACGACACCAGCCTGCGCACGCAGCCACCGGCGATCAGCTGGTCGGTGACGATGTCGGCGGTCATCCGCGCCACCGTGAGGTCCCGGCGCCCCTGCCGGATGATCTCGTGCCCGGCCGCGGTCGGGATCAGGTGCGTGAAGCCCTCCAGCGCCACGGTCGCCCCGTCGGTGACGTGGGCGGCAATCGCCTCCCGCATCGTCGTGGTCTTGTCCGGGCTGCGGACCGGAGGTGTTGACGCGGCGACCGGGTTGGGCATCCTCGGGCTCCTCGATGTTCGGTTCGATCGGCACCAAGCTGCCACCGCCATTGATAGCTGTCCAATACTGAATTAGTGTCGGATCAAGAGCGCTAGCTGATGAATTCGCCGGATGTCGAGGTCTGCCGTGGAGCTCCGCTACCTGACCGCGTTCGTCGCCGTCGCCGAGGAACTGCACTTCGGTCGGGCGGCCAAGCGGCTGCAGATGGCGCAGCCGCCGCTGAGCCAGCAGATCCGGCAGCTGGAGCGCGAGCTCGGCGTGCAGCTCTTCGAGCGCAACACCAGGTCGGTCCGGCTGACCAGCGCGGGGGAGTCGTTGCTGGAGCCGGCCCGCGCGGTGCTCGAGGACGTCGACACCGCGGTCCGGGCGGCGAAGGCGGCGGGCCGCGGCGAGTACGGGCGGGTCACCGTCGGCTTCGCCGGGGCCTCCAGCCACGAGTCGCTGCCGCTGCTGACCCGCGCGGTGCGCGCCGCGCACCCGGGCCTGGAGCTGGTGATGCGCGGGCAGACCTACGCCAACGTCGCGCTGGCCAAGGTCGCCGACGGCTCGCTGGACCTGGGTTTCGTCCGGCTCCCGGTCCACCAGCCCGGGGTGAGCACCCGGGTGATCGAGGTCGAGGAGCTGATCTGCGCGGTGCCCACCGACCACCCGCTGGCCCAGCAGGACCGCGTCGCGATCGAGCAGCTGGCCGACGAGCCGTTCGTCAGCTTCCCGGCCAACGCCGGATCCACCCTGCGCGACGCGCTGGTCAAGGCGTGCGTGTCGGGCGGGTTCAACCCGCGGGTCGTGCAGGAAGCACCGGACTCCTACACGATCCTGGCGCTGGTGGCCGCGGGCGTCGGCGTCACCCTCACCCTGACCTCCTGCCAGCACATCCAGCAGACCGGCCTGGTCTACCGGCCGCTGGCGGGCAAGCCGACCCGCCTGCACGCGGCGCTGGCCTGGCGCACCGACAACACCTCCGCGGCGCTGCGCACCGTCCTGGAGATCGCCGAGGAGGCACTGCCCACCCCGACCGCGCTCTGACCAGGGAAGATGCCGCCGATTGAGAATGATTGAGTCTTGCTGTCGCACTGATTCTGTATTGGACAGTCTTGGTGCGAGGTGACACCGTTGCCCCGATCACACGGGAGGTGGGCGCTGGGCGCTCACCAGCACCGGAGGTTCGAGGGAGAATGCATGGGTGCGGGCAACGCGCGGGAGCAGAGCCGGACGGCCAACCGCGCCGGGGTCGGGGCCTTCATCGGCTCGACCATCGAGTGGTTCGACTTCTACATCTACGGCACGGCCTCAGCCCTGGTCTTCGACGAGGTCTTCTTCCCGGAGCTCGATGGCGCGGTGGGGACCCTGGTGGCCTTCGCGACGTTCTGGGTCGGCTTCCTGGCCCGGCCGCTCGGCGGCATCGTCTTCGGCCACGTCGGTGACCGGCTCGGCCGGAAGAAGACCCTGGTCATCACGCTGCTGATGATGGGCGTCGCGACCACCCTGATCGGCCTGCTGCCCGGCTACGCCGAGATCGGCGTGTGGGCGCCGGTCCTGCTGGTGTTCATCCGCATGGTGCAGGGCATCGGCTTGGGCGGGGAGTGGGGCGGTTCGGTCCTGATCGCCTCCGAGCACGCGCCCCGGGGCAAGTCGATCCTCTACGGTGCCTTCGCCCAGCAGGGCTCGCCGGTCGGCAACACCCTGAGCACGCTGAGCTTCCTGGCCATCAGCCAGCTGCCGGACGAGGCGTTCCTGGGCTGGGGTTGGCGCGTGCCGTTCCTGGCCTCCGCGCTGCTGGTGCTGGTGGGCCTGTTCATCCGGATGCGGGTCACCGAATCGCCCGCGATGGCCAACCTGATCGCGCGCGACCAAGTCGCCAAGCTGCCGGTCTGGGAGGTCGTGCGCTCGCACCCGGCCCTGCTGGCGCTGGGCATCGGCGCCTGCACGATCGGCCTGTCGGCCACCTACTTCAAGTCGACCTTCGCGCTGTCCTGGGCCACCAGCACCCTGGAGTTCGACCGCAGCTCGTTCCTGACCATCATCCTGGTCGCCAACATCGTGCAGATCTTCGCCCAGCCGTTCGGCGCGGTCATCGCCACCAGGATGCGCAGCTGGTCCCGCGCGGTGACAGTCATGCTGCTGCCCGAGGTGGTGCTGCTGCCGCTGATGTTCGTGCTGATCAGCACCAACAACTACGGCCTGGCGATGGTCGGTGTGGCCGTCGCGACCATCCCGCACTGCCTGTACTACGCGGCGCTGGCGGGGATGCTGGCCAGCCGGTTCCCGGCGCACGTCCGCTACACCGGCATCTCGCTGTGCTACCAGCTGTGCGGCACGATCCTCGGCGGCACCACGCCGATCGTGGGCCAGTTCCTGCTGAACCTGTCCGGTTCGATCACGGCGGTGATCGGCTACGCGATCTTCCAGGTGCTGCTGACCCTGGGCTGCATGCTGCTGCTACTGCGCCGCCCGAACCACGACGACCGCGCGCACACCGCAGGCCCGCGTGCTGCGGCCGTCCCGGCCTGATCTCGAACGGGTTGTGGAGGTAGCGATGGAGAACCCGCGTTGGGTGCGGCGCCCGGAAGGCTCCAACTGGGGCGAGTTCGGTCCTGACGACAACCTCGGACGACTCAACCTGATCACCGCGGAGAAGGTGCGGGAGGGCGTCGCCGAGGTCGTCGAAGGGCGCAGCTTCTGCCTGAGCCTGCCGCTGGACCTGCCCGGCGGGACCGCGCTGAACCCGAACCGGTTCCCGCCCGTGCTGCGCCCGAACCTGCGCGCCGGTCAGGTCAACTACAACTTCGAGGTGGCCCGCCTGCACCCCGGCCACACCGACGTGCTCTGCGACGACCTGGCCGTCCTGCACCTGCAGTACTCCACCCAGTGGGACTCCCTGGCCCACGCCGGGTCGATGTTCGACGCCGACGGCGACGGGGTCCCGGAACCGGTTTTCTACAACGGGTTCCGCGCCACCGACCACGTCCGCGGACCGTCCGGGCTGGACGATGCGGGCACCGCGTCGCTGCATGAGCGCAGCACGTCCTCGGCCGGACCGCTCGGGATCGACCACATGGCCCGCAGCGCGGTGCAGGGCCGTGCGGTGCTGATCGACCTGCGCGCGCACCTCGGCGACGGGCGGTCGCTGGTGGGCCACCGGCAGCTCGCCGAGATCATGGCCGCCGACGGGGTCGTGGTCGAGGCGGGCGACATCGTCTGCCTGCACACCGGGTTCGCCGAGCAGGTGCTGGCCATGGGCGGGGACCCGGATCCCGGAGTCCTGCACGGGTTCGGCGCCGTCCTCAACGGACGCGACCCGGAGCTGCTGGCCTGGATCACCGAATCCGGCCTGGCCGCGCTGGTCGCCGACAACTACGCGGTGGAGGCCTTCCCCGCCCCGGCGGCCCCCGCGCCCAACGCGGTGCTGCCACTGCACGAGCACTGCCTGTTCAGGCTCGGCGTGCACCTGGGCGAGCTGTGGCGGCTGACCCCGCTCGCCGAGCACCTGCGGGCCCGCGGCCGCAGCCGGTTCCTGCTCACCGCGCCGCCGCTGAACCTCCCCGGAGCGGTCGGCTCGCCGGTCACCCCGGTCGCCACCCTCTGATCACGCACCGGGAAGTCCCCGGTCGGCAAGGAAAGCACTGATGACCAAGATCGCCCACTTCTTCACCGAGCTGATGCGCCGGTACCTGCCCGACCCGTTCGTCTTCGCGATCGGGCTGACCCTGCTCACCCTGCTGCTGGCGCTGACGGTGCAGGGCAAGGGGTTCCTCGAGATCACCGAGGCGTGGGGCGACGGGTTCTGGAACCTGCTGTCGTTCACCACGCAGATGGCCGTCATCCTGGCGATGGGCTACGTGCTGGCCAGCGCGCCGGTCACCGACCGGGTGCTCGACGCCGTGGTCAGCCGGGTGCACCAGCCGCGGACCGCGGTCGCGGTGGCCACCCTGATCGGCTCCGTCGGCTCCTACCTGAACTGGGGGTTCGGCCTGGTCATCGGGGGGATCGTGGCGAAGAAGCTGGCGCTGAGGGTGCCCGGGGTGCACTACCCGCTGATCATCGCCGCCGCCTACAGCGGGTTCACCCTCTACGGCCTGGGCCTGTCGGCGACGATCCCGCTGACCATCTCCACCAGCGGCCACGCCCTGGAGAGCGCGATGGGCGTGATCTCGCTGGCCGAGACCATCTTCTCGCTGCCGATGCTGCTGACCTCGCTCGCGGTGCTGGTCACGCTGCCGGTCCTCAACGCGGTGCTGCACCCCAAGCCGGGCCAACCGGTCACGGAGATCGACCCCGCCCTGCACACCGAGCGCCCGGCCCGGGCGATGGGGCCCGAGGACTCCAGCACGACCACGGTGGCCTCCCGGTTGAACAACAGCCGGGTCCTGAGCCTGCTGATCGGTGCGTTGGGGATGGTCTACGTCGTCGTGCACTTCCTCCGCGGCGGCGCCGCCGACCTGGACCTGGTGAACTTCTTCATCCTGTTCCTGGGGATCCTGCTGCTGGGCACCCCGGCGGCCTACGTCGCCAAGCTCGGCGAGGGCATCAGGACCATCTCCGGCATCATTCTCCAGTACCCGTTCTACGCGGGCATCATGGCGATCATGGCCGCCTCCGGCCTGGTCGGCACCATCTCGCAGGTGTTCGTGGGCATCGCCACCCCGGAGACGCTCGGGTTCTGGGGCCTGATCAGCTCGTTCGTCATCAACTTCTTCGCGCCCTCGGGCGGCGGGCACTGGGTGGTCCAGGGCCCGTTCATGGTGGACGCGGCAAACGCGATCGGTGCTCCGATGCCGGACGTGGCGATGTCGGTGATGCTCGGCAACGCCTGGAACGACCTCGTGCAACCCTTCTGGATCCTGCCCGCGCTGGCGCTGTCCCGCCTGCGGCTCAAGGACGTCATGGGCTACACGGTGATCATGATGTTCTGGGTGGGCGCGATCTACACCGCGGCGATCCTGCTGTGGGGATTCCTCGGCTGACCGGGAGGGCACGTGCCGTACTTCGTCGAAACCTTCGACAAGCCGAACCACCAGCAGGTGCGGCTGGACAACCGACCGGCGCACCTGGCGTTCCTGGAGGAGCACAAGGACCTGCTGCTGGCTTGCGGGGCCAAGCTCGCCGACGACGAGGACACCGCATCCGGCGGCGTCTACCTGCTCGACGTCGAAACCCGAGCGGAGGCCGAGGACTTCATCGCGCGGGACCCGTTCACCCGCGCCGGGCTGTTCGCCGCCGTCGAGGTCACCCGCTGGCGCAAGGCCTACCTGGCCGGTCAGGGCTACCTGCAGCCGCCCGCGCCTGGCCGGGACTCGCCCGGCCAGGCGCGCCGCAGCGGGGACTAGGACAGGATCTCGACGTAGCCGCTGGTCCCGTTCACCCGGATGCGCTGCCCGTCCTGGATCAGCCTGGTGGCACCCGGCACGCCCACCACGGTCGGCAGGCCGTACTCGCGGGCGATCACCGCTCCGTGGGTCATCATGCCGCCGACCTCGGTCACCAGGCCCTGGATCGTGACGAACACCGGTGACCAGCTGGGATCGGTGTAGGCGGTGACCAGGATGTCGCCCGCTTCGAGATCGGCGCCGGTCATCTCCAGCACGACGCGGGCGCGCCCCTCGACGGTCCCGGTGGAGACCGGGAGGCCGAGCAGTGCGCCGTCGGGCGCGTCGTCGCGGCGGTAGGACCCGGTGACGGCCTCGCCGTCCGAGGTGAGCACCCGGGGCGGGGTGAGTGCCTGGTGGGTGCGGAACTCCGCCCGGCGCCGCTCGATGAGCTGGTGGTTCACCTCCCCGGTGCGCGCCACCTCGTGGAGTTCCTGGAACCTCAGGTAGAAGATGTCCTCCACCGCGCCGAGCACCCCGGCCCGCACCAGGCGCTCGGCTTCTCCCAGCAGGGCCCGCTTGTAGATGGCGTAGCGGCTGATCATGCCGTACTTGGGGTACTCCCGGTAGCCGATGAAGGTGCGCAGGCGGTCGATCACCGCCTTGGTCTCGTCGGCCTTGCGCGCACCGTCCGGCAGTGCCCGCAAGCGCTCCAGCAGCTCCTGTTCCTTCTGCCGGGCTTCCCGCTCGCCCTGCTCGAACAGCCGTCGGCTGGCGCCCGCCTCGAAGTTCTCGACGTTGCCGAGGATCACGGGTACCAGCGCGCTGGGGCGCTCGCTCCAGCGCGGTCGGGTGATGTCGATCTCGCCGACGCAGCGCATCCCGTACTGGTCGAGGTAGCCGCGGATCGCCTCCCGCGCCTCGCGCCCGCCCGCGAGCGCGGGCAGCTCGTCGAGGAAGCCGTCGTCGGTGACCTCGCGGAGGAAGGCGATGACCTCCGGGTGCGGGCGGATCGCGTCGGCGACGTCCAGGAGCGCGAGGCCCATCTCCGAGGTGACGTTGTGCGGGACGGACTGAGTGAGCGTGTCGGCCGCGTTGTCCTCGCCGAGCCACTCGCGCATCCGGTCGTTGAGCCACCACGTGGCGTCCATCCCCACCATGGTCGCCTGGCGGCTGCCCGGTGCGAACAGCTGCCGCCGCAGCTCCTGGAAGTCCGCCAGGACGAAGTCGAACAGGTCCGCGCCGCGGTGCGCCTGGATGTCGCGCTCGACGGAGGCCAGGGACGCCTGGTTGCTCGCGATCAGCTCGTCGACGATCGCCGGGTCGGTCTCGACCTGCTCGGGGGGAGCGACCACCGGCGGCAGGTCGGCACCGTTCGCGGGCGGGAGGAAGTCACCGCGGTCGACCACGGTCTGCATCGCGTCCCGCATCAGCGGGTCGGACTTGCCCATCAGCTCCAGGAACTCCTCGCGGGTGCGCTGCGACGAGGTCAGGCGCTCGGTGACGTCGACGAACAGCCGCCCACCCGCCTCGGCCATGGGGCGCGGCGTGGTCAGCTGCCAGACCGACAGCCCCAGCGGCTTCATCGCGTCGGTCATCATCTGCTGGTGGCCGACGGAGAGGTAGACCCGATTGCCGGGTTCCTCGGTGGGCGGGATGGGGAACAGCGTCGTGATCGGCCTGCTCTGCACGACCTGGAAGTCGCCGTCGGCCAGGCACCACTCGATGTCCTGGGGTTGGCCGAAGTGCGCCTCGATCCGCCGCCCCAGCTGCGCCAACCGCACCACCTGCGCATCGGTCAGCGTCGGCTGCTGCTGCACCTCGGCGCCGAGCGCCTCCTGCCGCGTCCCGCCTCCCGGTGCGGGCTGGATGGCCAGCTGCTTGGTGGCGACCGCCTTGTGGACGACCTCGCCGTCCCGCACCTGGTAGACGTCGGCGTTCACCAGCCCGGCGACGAGCGCCTCACCGAGGCCGAAGCTCGCCTCCACGTTGGTGACCTCCCGGTGCCCCGTGACGGGGTCGGCGGTGAACAGGACACCGGAGACCGCTGGCGAGACCATCCGCTGCACGACCACGGCCATCCGGACCTCGCGGTGGTCAAAACCGTTCCGCAGCCGGTAGGTCACGGCCCGTTCGGTGAACAGCGACGCCCAGCACGACTTGATGTGCTCGAGGACTGCCTCGGGTCCCACCACGTTCAGGTACGAGTCCTGCTGGCCCGCGAAGGACGCAGTCGGCAGGTCCTCGGCCGTCGCGCTGGACCGCACGGCACAGGGGGTGTTCTCGCCCAGCTCGGCCAGCGGGCGGGTGAGCGCCGCCGCCAGGTCGTCGGGGATGGCGAGTCCGCTGACGACGCCGCGGATCTCCGCGCTCAGCGCACCAATCGCGTCCTGGTCGTCCGGGTCCAGTTTCGACAGTTGGTCGAGCAGGTCCTCCAAGGACGGTGCGTCCGCCACGACCCGCCGGAACGCCTCGGTCGTCACGCAGTAGCCAGGCGGCACGTCGATACCCTCGATCCGCGAGAGCTCCCCGAGGTGCGCACCCTTCCCACCCACGATCGGGAGCTGGCCCTGATCGACCTCCTGGAATCCGAGCACGTAGCGACCGGGCGAGAACGACGTCGCCGCATTGCTGTCGGTATCAACCACTGCTTCTCCCTCGTGCGTCGCTCGCGGTCGGGGCAGGGCCCGGACGAGCGCGAAGACTTCGATCAACGAAAAGGACATCCGGCCGGAGTGCTACGCAACTCGGCGTCCCCACGCGCCGACGATTCCGGTGCTTCCTGGCTTCGGCGGGAGATTCTGCGGTATGACCCGGGTCTTGCGGCAAGCCCCCCACTGCGCTATACGTTGAGAATGGGAGGGAGCGGATAGCGGATTCCCACTCCCGTCCTCCTGCTCCAGTCCAGTGCGGACGGACAGCGCCTCCCGACCGACCAGGTGCCTCGTCGGCCGCTACCCGGGGTGGAGCCAGGCGTCGAGGGTGCGGTGGGACTCGAAACGGCGCTGCTGCCCGGTGACCGGGTCGGTGAACTCCAGGACCTTGGCCAGCAGCTGCAGCGGGTTGCTGAAGTCGTCGGCGGCGCGTTCGCGGACCACCGGGTACAGGTCGTCGCCGACGATCGGGATGCCCAGGCTGTTCAGGTGCACGCGCAGCTGGTGGGTGCGGCCGGTGCGGGGGAGCAGCCGGTAGCGGCCCAGCCCACCGCGGTGCTCGACGAGTTCGACGCGGGTTTCGCTGTTGGGCTCACCGGGGACCTCCTCGGCGGCCAGCACGCCGCGCTGCTTGTGGATCCGGCTGCGCACTGTGCGGGGCAGCTGCAGCTCGGGGTCGAAACCGGCGATGGCCTCGTACTCCTTGCGCACCTCCCGGTCGTGGAACAGCGTCTGGTACGCGCCGCGGTGCCGCGGGGTGATCACGAACATGACCAGCCCAGCGGTCAGCCGGTCCAGCCGGTGAGCCGGGCTGAGCTCCGGGAGGTCGAGGTCGCGGCGCAGCCGGACCAGCGCGGTCTCCGCGACGTGGCCACCGCGCGGGGTGGTGGCCAGGAAGTGCGGTTTGTCCACCACCAGCAGGTGCTCGTCGCGGTGCACCACGTCGATCGGGAACGGGACCGGGACCTCCACCGGCAGGTCCCGGTGGAACCAGATGAACGCGCCGGGGACGAACGGGGCGTCGAGGGCGATCGGGCCGTCGGTGCCGACGACGCGTCCGTCGGCGAGCATGGCGTCGATGCGGTCCGGTGCGAGCTTCTGGATCCGGTCGACGAGGTGGTCCCGGACGGTGCGCCAGGGCCCGTCGAGGGGCAGTCGCATCCGGACCGGGTCCACGCCGTGCCGCTGCGGCAGCGGCGAGGTGAGCTTGCGTCGCATCGCGCCACCAGCGTAGCTGGTGGTCACAGGGCGAGCTTGAGGCCCTCGTGGGAGGCGGTGAAGCCGAGCCGCTGGTAGAACCGGTGCGCGTCGCTCCGCTGCTTGTCGGTGGTCAGCTGCACCAGGGCGCACCCGCGGCGGCGGGCCTCATCGATGGCCCACCTGATCATCTCGCCGCCGAGGCCGTTGCTGCGGTGGCGCTCGTGCACCCGCACTGCCTCGATCTGGGCGCGCAGCGCGCCGCGCCGGGCAAGGCCGGGGATGAACGTCAGCTGCATGGTCGCCACGACCTCGTCACCGGTGGTGGCCACCAGCAGCAGGTGCGCGGGGTCGGCGTCGATGGCCGCGAACGCGGTCCGGTACGGCGCCAGGTCGGTGGTCGATTCCCGGGTCACCCCGAGCTGGTCGGCGGCGAGCAGTTCGACGACGGCCTCCAGCTCGGCCGCGCTCGCCCGGCGCAGCTGGTAGGTGACCGGTCCGACGGGAAGCGTGGCCAGCACGTGCAAAGATCCCTCCACAGTGGACTTCCTGGGTGTGGTGCCGCGCACGGTTCGAGGAGGCCCGGGGCCGTGGTGGTGCGGCGTGCTCGCGGGAGCTGCCAGGCGGGGGTGCCGACGACGGCGGCGTGCCGAGCGGTGGTCGCGAGCTCCCGCCAGCGTAGCCCGTGGCCCGGTCCGGCTGCCTCAGCCGAGCAACTTGGCGAAGAACCAGCCGATCCTGCTGACCTTGCGGACCCGCGGGTTGCCGGCGACCCCGTGGACCTCCCACTGCTGCCCGCAGACGTCGCAGCGCCAGAGGCCCATCTGGCTGGTGTCGGGTTCGCAGGGATGCCCTCGGCGCCCTCGTCGCATGCCTTGATCACACCACAACGGAGCCCCGCCGTGGGGTGCCCCGCATCGGGCGGATCGGGTGAAACCGTGACTTTTGGCCTTACCGAGCGTGCACGATCGCGCCGTACCGTCGTCGGCGGTGAATCGTTCGGGGAGGGGCTTGCAGGTGACGGTGCGAGAACTGGTCGACCAGATGGAGCGGCGCTGGGAAGAGCTGATGACCCTGCGCGCCAGTCCGGACATGTACGGCAGCGAAGCCCTCGACGGCCAGCTGGCCGAGCTGGAGCTCTGGCTGCTGCGCATGCAGCGCCTGACGGTGGCCGGGGTGCGGGCCGCATGACCGGAGTCCGGATCAGCGCGTGATCGCGCCCAGTCGGGGGAGCTGTCCGATGCCGTTCGTCGACATCAAGGTGATCGCCGGGGTGTTCAGCGACGAGGAGAAGCGACGCCTGGTCGAGGGTGTCTCCGAGGCGGTCATCGCGGTCGAAGGCGAAGCGCTGCGACCGGTGACGCACGTCGTGATCACCGAGACGCCCAGCGGAGGGTGGGCGATCGGGGGCACGGCCCACACCGCCGAAGAGGTTCGGGCGAAGCGGGCCGCGGGCTGACGCCCTCACCGCCGATCCTGGTGGCAGGTGCAGGGGTCCTGGCACGCGTGGTTGAGGCCCGGCAGGGGGTAGGTGTCCACGCGCTCCGCGCGCCCGATGGTGAGCCAGGACAGCACCCCGCCGACAGCGCACAGCGCAGCCGAGATCAACAACGCCCGGCCGAAGCCGGGCCCCAGCGGTTCGCCCGCCCCGGTGCGGGAGAGGCCGGCGACCACCGGCAGCACCGCCACCGCGAGCAGCCCCGCCAACCGGGACACCGCGTTGTTCACCCCGGAGGCCAGCCCGGCGTTGTCCTCGTTCACCGAGGCCAGCACGGCTGAGGTCAGCGGGGCGACGGTGAGCGACAGGCCCAGGCCGAACACCAGCACCCCCGGCAGCACGCCGGTCAGGTAGGTGCTGCCGGGAACCGCCCAGGTCAACAGGGCGAGACCGGCCGCGCAGGTGATCGGACCCACCGTCATCGGCAACCGCGGGCCGGTGCGCTGCGCGACCGCGCCCACCCGGCTGGACAGCAGCAGCATGATGATGGTGATCGGCAACGTCGCGATGCCCGCTGCGAGCGCGCTGTAGCCCATCGACTGCTGCAGCTGCAAGGACAGCAGGAACAGGGCCCCGCTCAGCGCCGCGTAGACGGCCAGCGTCGTGAGGTTGGCCCCGGTGAACTGCGCGGAGCGGAACAGCGACAGCGGCAGCAGCGGGTTCGGGTGGCGCAGCTCGATGAGCGGGAAGGCCACCAGGCCCGCCGCCCCGATGACGGCGGCCGCGGTGGTCAGCGGGGTCCAGCCCACGGACGGGATCTCGATCAGCGCGACCACCGCCCCGGCCAGCCCGGCGGTGACCGCGATCGCGCCGAAGACGTCCAAGCGCCCCGCGGCCTGCGGGTTCCGGGTCTCGGGGACGTGCCGCAGCGCCAGCAGGGCGGCCGCCGCGATCGGGATGTTGATGTAGAACACCCAGCGCCAGGAAACCGCGTCCACCAGCCAGCCACCCAGGAAGGGCCCGATCGCCGAGGACACCCCGGTCAGCCCCGCCCACCGGCCGACCGCCTCGCCGCGGTCGGCCTGCCGGATGGTCGAGTTGATCAACGCCAGGCTCCCCGGCACCAGCAACGCCCCACCGACGCCCTGCACCAACCGCGCCACGACCAGTGCCTCACCGGTCGGGGCCAGCCCACACGCCAGCGATGCGGCGGTGAACAGCACCAGCCCGACCACGTACACCCGGCGGCGGCCGTAGCGGTCCCCGAGCGCACCGCCGAGCAGCAGCAGCGCGCTGAGCGTGAGCAGGTAGGCGTCGAGCACCCACTGCAGGACGCTGAGCTGCCCGCCGACCTCGCGGCCGATCGCGGGCAGCGCGACGTTGACCACCGAACCGTCCAGGAACGCCACCCCGGACCCCAGGATCGTGGCGACGAGGATCCAGCGGCCGGACCGCGAGCGCAGCGGCGCAGCAGTGCTCATCGCCCGACCATAGGCCGAGGGACCGACCGGGTCAGCGCGGGACGGGTGCGAAGGACAGCGGCAGGTGCTTGATGCCGTTGATGAAGTTCGACACCAGGTGCCGCACCGGCCCACTCAACTGCAGGTCGCGCATCCGCCACAGCGCCTCGCGGTAGAAGGCGCGCAGCTGCAAGCGGGCGAAGTGCGCGCCCAGGCACACGTGCGGGCCGTCACCGAAGGCGACGTGGGCACCGGGGGAGCGGCGGATGTCGAAGCGGTGCGGGTCGGGGAACTGCCGGTCGTCGAAGTGCGCCGAGCAGTGGAACACCACGACCTTGTCCCCGGCGCGGATCCGCTGCCCGCCCAGTTCGGCCTCGGTGGCGGCGGTGCGGCGGAAGCTGAGCACCGGCGGGTGGAAGCGCAACGTCTCCTCCACCGCGGAGTCGAGCAGCTCCGGCTCCGCCAGCAGCAGCCGGTGCTGGTCGGGGTGCTGGGCGAAGGCGAGCACCCCGCCGGGCAGCGCGCTGCGCACCGTGTCGTTGCCCGCCACCGAGAGCAGGAAGAAGAACATCTCCAGTTCGGCGTCGGCGAGTTCGGCGTGGGCCAGCGCGGTCATCACGTCGTCCGCCGGGTTGCGCCGCTTGAACGCCGCGAGGTCCTGGGCGAAGGCGAACATGTCCGCGAGCATGGCCGGGGAGCGCGGGTTCATCGGCTTGCCGTCGGCGTCCAGCGTGACCTCGGAGTGCTCGGGGTCCTGGTAGCCGATCACCCGGTTGGTCCATTCCAGCAGCATCCCGCGGTCGGCCTCCGGCACCCCGAGCAGGTCCGCGAGGTTGCGCAGCGGGTAGTCGTCGGTCACCTCCACCGGCAGGTCGCAGCTGCCGCGCTCGACGACACCGTCGACCAGCAACCGCGCCCGCTCGGCCACCGCCTCGCGGAACCGGTCGACGCGCCGCGGTGTGAACGCCCGGCTGACCAGCCGCCGCAGCCGCCCGTGCTCGGGCGGGTCGAGGTTGAGCATCATGCGCCGGATGAACGGCAGGTCCGCCGGGTCGGGGTCGCGGATCTGGGTGGCGCCCAGCCAGGAGGAGTAGGTGTCGGCGGACTTCAGCACCGCGACCACGTCCGAGTACCGGGTCACCGCCCAGAACCCGGGGCCGCCGGGCCAGTCGCCGACCTCGCGCTCCTGCTGCCAGCTCACCGGCGCGTGCTCGCGTAGCCAGGCGAAGTCCTCGTGCGGCACACCGGCGGCGTACCTGCGCGGGTCGAACACGTCCGGGGCCTGGGTGGGCGCTGCCATCGCGACTCCTTCGCCGGTAACAGTCCGGCCACCACTCTTCAACGCCACGCGCCGGGCGTCAACGCCCGACTAGGGAGTCCACAGTGGACTTGGTCGCCGGCGCGGCGAGCCGGTACTGCGCGCCTCCAGGAAGATTTGCTGCTGGTGGCCAGGGTGTCCTCGGCGGGAAGGTCCTGGGACCGCAGGGGCTCCCGCGCCCGGCGCACTTGTCCGCTCGTCGGGGTACCGGACGAAGGCCGAGAAATCGTATGGCGGAGCGTGGACCGCCCTGGCGGAACCGCCGTTCCGCGGCCGGTATCGGGTACGATGTTCGAAATACCGGTCACGTCGGAACGGCGGGGGAGGAGCACCAGCGGTGGCACGAGCGGTACCTGCGGTGGAACGGGCATTCGACGTCCTGGAGCTGTTCCTGGACACCCACGAGCTCAGCGCACCGGAGATCACCGCGCAGCTCGGCCTGCCGCGCACCACGGTGCACGAGCTGGTCGGCACCCTCAGCGAACGCGGCTACCTGATGCCCGCCGGGCGGGGCAGCAACAAGTTCCGCCTCGGGGTGCGCGGCTTCCAGCTCGGTTCGGCCTACGCCGAGCGCCTCGACCTGGCGCGGGAGGGCCAGCTGGTCGCGGAGGAGGTCGCCGAGCGCTGCCAGGAGACGGTGCACGTCGGCGTTCGCGAGGAGACCGAGGTGCTCTACGTGGCCAAGGTCGACAGCAGCCACCCGGTCCGCATGGTCTCCGCGGTGGGACGGCGGCTGCCCGCACACTGCACCGCGGTCGGCAAGGCGCTGCTGGCCGCGCTGTCCAGTGCCGAAGTCGACGAGCTCTACGGCAGGGGCCGCCTCAAGGCGATGACCGAGCACAGCATCACCACCCGCAAGGCGCTGCGCGCCGAACTAGACCGGATCGCGGCGGACGGGGTGGCGCGCGAGCACTGCGAGTCCAACGAAGCGGTGGCGTGCGTGGCCGCGCCGGTGCGCGACCACACCGCGCAGGTGGTGGCCGCGATCAGCATTGCGGTGCCGATCCTGCGGTGGAACGAGGAGACCGAAGCGGCCCTGAGCGAGCTGATCCGAGACGGGGCGGCCACCCTGTCCGAACGCCTCGGCCACGCCCCACGGGACTGAGCTCAGTGCCGGACGATGACCACCGGGCACTTGGCGTGCACGGCGCAGCGCTGGCTCACTGAACCGAGCAACGCTCCGTAGAAGCTGCCGTGCCCTCGGCTGCCGACCACCAGCAGCTCAGCCCCGTCGGAGGCGTCCAGCAGCGCTTGGGCGGCGTGCCCGTGGACGAGCTCGCGCTCGATCGGCACCGTCGGGAGGTCTTCGCGCTGGATCTGCTCGACGGTGTCGTCCAGGGCCTTGCGCGCGGCGTCCTCGAAGTCGTCCGGCGGCATCGGGCCGCCCTCCCAGCTGTAGAACGCCGGGAACTCCCAGGAACCGACCGCGTGCACGGTGGCACCGCTCAGCGCGGCCTGCCTGACCGCCCACCGCAACGCGCACTTCGACGGGTCCGACCCGTCCACGCCGACGACGATCTTGCGTTCGCTCATGGCACCAGCCCTCCGGTCAGCTTGGGGACTGCTCGACGAGCTTGTCGGACAGCTCGCGCAACCGGGCCCGGGCCTGCTCGTCGTAAGCCTGCTCGAGTGCCCGGCAGACTCGGGTCCCATGGAAGTACGAACCGGTGATCTCGTCCAGTCCGGGGTCGTTGACCAGGTGCAACACGGCTTCGGCGCCCTCGGCCACGGTGCTCACCGGGCTCACCCCGGCCTCCCGGACCATCGCGGTGTTCATGTAGGTCGCGGGGTGCACCGCGTTGGCGGTCACCCCGCTCCCGGCCAGTTGCGCGGCCAGGTCGAAGGTGAACATGATCTGCGCGAGCTTGCTCTGCGCGTAGGCGCGGGCACCCAGGTAGTCGTGCGAGAGCATTGGGTCGTCGAAGTCGATCGGGTGCTGACCGGCCGAAGCCACGTTGATCACCCGGGCGGGTGCCGAGGCGACCAGCAGGGGCAGCAGCAACCGGGTCAGGTGGTAGCCCGCGAGGTAGTTCACGGCGAAGCGCAGCTCCACGCCGTCCGCGCTGAACTCGCGCCCGGCACCCGGCGGACCGGAACCGGTGCCCGCGTTGTTCACCAGCACGTTCAGCCGGTCGGTGCACCGGCGGACGTCTCCGGCCAGCCGCTCGACCTGCCGCAGCTCGGCGAGATCGGCTACCACCGCGGCGTGCTCCGCTCCCGAGGTCGCTGGGAGCTCCGCCCGGACCTGCTCGGTTCGTCCGGCGTCGCGACCGTGCACGAGCACCCGGGAGCCGGAGCTGGCGACCCGGTGCGCGAGGGCCCGGCCGAGGCCGTTGGTCGCGCCGGTGATGAGGACGGTTCGCTGCTCGGGATCGCGCACTGTGGACTCCTCGCCTCGCCGATTACCCCCAGTGTGCGCTGCCGCCGCCGCACCGCGCCTGCGCGTGGTGCGGGCGAACCCCCGTCCGGGGCATCCCGAAGGTGTCATGTTCTGCGGAAACCTCGGTGGAAGCCCGGCGTCGCAGTACGGGGAGTGCAGGCCTTACCCGGGTGGGTGCTTGTAACTCAACGTAGCGCGCGATACACCTGGGAAAGCTGTGGCGAATCTGGCAACGCTGTGGCGAGCCACCCAACCTACCGCCGAGGTGAGCGACCATGACCACCAGCGAGCAGAACTCCACCGGGCGCTATCTGGTGCTGCTTGAGGACAACGCGACCATCATCGGGACCCGCGAGCTGTCCCGCCTGACCGGCATCAGATGCGCCAACACTGCCGACGCGGCTGGTGCGGCGCCTGGTGAGCTCTTCCGCAGCGCGGGCGGAATAGTGCTGCACGACCTCGGCGTCGCGCTGATCAGCGCCGACGACGACCAGTTCGGCTCGCTGCGGCGGGCGACGGGCGAGCGCGGGCCGATCGCGGCGATCGAGGCCGAGCGCAAGGTGTTCGCCATCGGTGAGCCGTCGACCTCCGCCGAGGACGGCGAGTTCACCTGGGGCCTGCAGTCGGTGCGCGCCGACCGCAGCCAGCCCACCGGCAAGGACGTGCGGGTCGCGGTGCTCGACACCGGGCTCGACCTCAAGCACCCGGACTTCGCCAACCGCGACATCGTCACCGGGTCCTTCGTCGAGGGCCAGGACGTCCAGGACGGCCACGGCCACGGCACGCACGTGATCGGCACCTCCTGCGGGCCGCGGACCTCAGCCGAGGGCCCCGGCTACGGCATCGCCTCGGAGGCCAGCATCTACGCGGGCAAGGTGCTCGGCGACGACGGCTCGGGCACCGACGGCGGCATCCTGTCCGGCATCCAGTGGGCGATCTCCAACGGCTGCGCGGTGGTGTCGATGTCGCTCGGCGCGGCCACCGAACCCGGTGCGCCGTACTCCGACGCCTTCGAGAAGGTCGCGCAGCGGGCGATGGAGCGCGGCACGCTGATCATCGCCGCCGCGGGCAACGAGAGCCAGCGGTCGGCCGGCACCATCGCCCCGGTCGGGCACCCGGCGAACTGCCCGTCGATCATGGCCATCGGCGCGGTGGACAGCCAGCTGCAGATCGCCGACTTCTCCTCCGGCACGGTCGACGAGATCGGCCAGGTCGACCTGGTCGGCCCCGGCGTGGACGTCTACTCCAGCTGGCCGGGCGCGGAGCGCTACCGCAAGCTCAGCGGCACCAGCATGGCCACCCCGCACGTCTCCGGCGTGGCCGCGCTGTACGCCCAGCAGCACGCGGAGCGGGCGTGGGGCCTGTGGGCGCGGTTGTCCCAGGCAGCCCTCCGCCTGCCGCTGCCGGCCACCGACGTGGGCGCGGGGCTGGTCCTGGCACCCTGATCGGACGAGATGCGGGCTGCCTCCGGGAATCGCCCCGGAGACAGCCCGCGGCACGTCCCGCGCTGGTCATTCTCCGTCGTAAATGGCCTGCGCGGCGACCTTCGTGCAGTTCCCGAGGTCCTCAGCGGCCGCGGCAGCCTGGTCGAGCGCGACGTGCACCGCGGATGGCTCGGTGGTGTTGGGCTTCTTGCACGCCGAGGCCAGCCCGTCCAACTGCCGGGCGAGCCGCGCGCTGGTCGCGGTGATCACCAGCAGCGCCTCCCGTGCCTCGTCCATCGCCTCCGGCGAGGCGGCGAGCTCGCGGGCGCTGCGCTCCAACCGGCGGCCGGCCTGCTCGATCAGGTCGAAAGTGCTGTCCACGTCCCGCCAGCCCGGCGTTCCGCTGCTCATCTGGTCGCGCTCCCCACAGCGTTGGTGTTCGGTCCGGTGCACCGAACCGGTGAAGGCCTCACACCGATGGGCTACCCGAGCGGCATGATCGACATGCCTTCACGAACGCCGCAGGCGCGCTGCGGCCACCGCGCCGACCGCTGCCGCGGCCACGCCGAACCGCCGAGGTCCGGACACCGCCACCCGGCGGCGGAACACGTCGTAACCGGACGCCACGATGCAGTCCAGGATCTCGCCGTAGAGCGTGAAAGCGGTGCGCACGCAGGGGCGCGAGCGGGCGGTGAGGAGCGCGATGCCGGGCTCCGCGGTCCGGTAGAGCGCGCGGGTGCGCGCCACCTGGTCGGCGAAGGCTTGCCGCACGCGGCGGTCGGGACGCCCGGCGCGGCGGCACCACACGAGCCGCTCGCGGTCCACGCCGAAGGCGGCCAGCTCCTCCAGGGGCAGGTACACCCGTCCGCGGTCGAGGTCCTCGCCGACGTCGCGCAGGAAGTTGGTCAGCTGGAAGGCCCCGCCCAGCGTGGCGGCGTAGGGCGCGGCCTCCGCGGTCGGCGACACCGTCCCGAACACCGGGAGCAGCTGGAGTCCGATCACCGCGGCTGATCCGTGCACGTAGGCCTCCAGCGCGGCGCGGGTGGGGTAGTCGCGGACGGTCAGGTCCATCCGCATCGAGGCCATGAAGTCGGTGAACAACGCCGGGTCGATGTCGTGGCGCGTCGCGGTGTCGACCAGCGCGGCGATGATCGGGTGCCGACTGCACCCGGTGCGCAGTCCGGCGCGCAGCTCGCCGTCCAGCCGGTCGACCTCCCGCTGGCGCTCGAGCACTGTGCGCGTCCCCGTCTCGTCGACGATGTCGTCGACCCACCGCGCGAACCCGTAGAGCGCGTGCACCGCGGGGCGCTGCGCCGGGGCCAGCAGGCGCGTGGCCAGGAAGTAGGTGCGGCCGTGCTGGGCGTTGAGCGCCCGGCACCGCTGGTAGGCGGCGCGCAGGTGTGGCGGGATGTGGGCGGCGTCGAGCTCGCGGCGCGCTGCCGCCGACGACTTGGAGCCCGTTCCCATACCGGAAATCTCAGCACACGGTTCGCGCAGGTGTGCGCACGGTGGCCGCTCGCGGTGAACCCCGTCACGTCCGAGGTCCGATTAGGACGGTGGGGTGCGGCCGGGCTCGGCCAGCCCGCTCTCCGCGAGGGCTTCGTCCAGCCCGTCGAGCAGCACCACCCCGAGGGTGTTCGCGACCGACCTGGTCGACAGGTCGGTCCGCAACCGCTGCGCCAGCGCCCGCACCCGCTCCGGGTCCGGCTGCTCCTGGCGGGTCGCCTCGCACAGCCGCTGGGCGGTCGACTCGATCGCCACGGTGTCGCCGTAGCGCGCGTGGACCGTCGGCAGCGTCAGCAGCACTACCTTGGCGACCCGGTTCAGCCCGGAGCAGTCGATCCGGCGCGGTGCCGACTCGACCGCCGAGCGAGCCTGCGGCACCACCGCGTCAGCGGGGGTGTCCAGCACGGCCACCGACTGCGACCGGGCCCAGGACGTGATGTCGCCGCCGTGCCGACCGACGCAGATCAGCCCGGACCCGGTGAGCCCGGCCCGGGTGGGCGTGCCCAGCTGCCCGACCCCGCTGGTGGCGATCAGTTCGCGCTCGCGCAGCTCCTCCAGCACGTCGGCCAGCTCGGTCCACGACGGCTGGACAGCGGCGGCCTCGGCCGCCGGGCTGTCGAAGAAGTCCACGACCTCCGGCCGGAACCGGTGGTCCTCGTACAGGTACCGGAGGAAGGCACGAGCTATCGACTCAAGCCGTGACACAACCGCCTCCAAAGGATCTCGTCCGCGATGCCTGGGCGAGAGCGGGGGAGGACCGCAGGGCTGTCGAACCGGCGACCGGCGTGCTCACGTCGCCCCGGAGGTGCTCCCACTGCCCCAGTTCAGCGGATCCACCTCGGCGACCGCCGGGCCCCGAACGGCCACAACGCACCGAAGCCTAAGCGGCTCGGCGGTGAGATCGCAGGGGACTTTTGTCACCCACACGCTGATTACCCCGGTGCCGGCACGCCGACGTCGTGGCGGCTGGGACGCGTGTGGTTGCAGAGCTGCGCCAGGACTCGCGGGACGGCATTTCCCCCGCCGTGCAAGGAAGTTCGACACCTCGGCGCTCCCGGCCGGGCAGGGCGGCGGGAGCCGCCGGTCGCGACTCGCATCCACCCCTGCCGCGACCGGCGGCCTTCGCGAGCGGAATCCCCTCTGCGTTCCGCACGCGCGCGGGCGCTCCAGAACACCCACGTGGTCGAGAGCGGCTCGCACCCCAGGTATGACGTGAGTCGGGGGAGGGAGTTCAGACGGGGTTGCGCGCGCCGGTGCGCAGGCCGTCGAAGGCGATCTTGGTCACCGCGTCGGCGACCTGCTCGGCGCGCATCCCGCGGCTCGGCTTGTACCACTCGATGATCGAGTTGACCATGCCGAACAGCAGCTTGGTGGTCAGCGACGGGTCGACGTCCGGGCGGATGCTGCCCTCGGCCTCCGCCTGCTCGACCAGGTCGCTGACCACCTGGTCGAACTCGCGGCGGCGGGCCAGCGCCTGCCGCTCGACCCGGGTGTTGCCGCGCACCCGCAGCAGCAGGGTGACGAACGGCAGCTCCGCCACCAGCACCTCGATGCTGCGGCGCACGACGTGCTCGAGCCGGTCGATGGCCCGGCCGGTGGTGGAGTCCGCCTCCTCGACGACCGCGAACAACGCGTCCAGCGCCCGGTTGACGCTCAGCCGCAGCAGCTCGTCCTTGCCGGAGACGTGGTAGTAGATCGCTGACTTGGTGATGCCCAGCCGCTGCGCGAGGACCTCCATGCTGGTGCCCTCGTACCCGCGCTCGTTGAACACGCGCACCGAGACGTCCAGCAACCTGCCGAGGTCGTAGCCCGGTCGACCCCGACGATTCCCCCGTCCAGCGTTGTCAGCCATGATCCCGAGTATCCCAGTCCCCTCGACCGGCCGTTCGGTCAGGATTGGCGGCGGTCGACGATGCGCCGCAGCTTGCCCACCGAGCGCTCCAGGGTGTCCGGGTCCACCACCGCGATCTCGGTGCTGATGCCGACGCCGTCCTTGATGGCGCGCAGCAGCTCCGCGGCGGCCGCCTCCCGCCGCAACTCCGGGCAGTCGGGCCGGGCCTCCACCCGCACGGTCATCCGGTCCATCCGGCCCTCGTGGGTGAGCAGCAGCTGGAAGTGCGGGGAGAGCCCGTCGGTGCGCAGCACCAGCTCCTCGATCTGGGTGGGGTAGACGTTGACCCCGCGCAGGATGATCATGTCGTCGCTGCGGCCGGTGATCTTGGCCATCCGCCGCACCGGCCGCGCCGTGCCCGGCAGCAGGCGGGTCAGGTCGCGGGTGCGGTAGCGGATGATCGGCATCGCCTCCTTGGTCAGCGAGGTGAACACCAGCTCGCCCTCGCTGCCGTCGGGCAGCACCTCCTCGGTGAACGGGTCGATCACCTCGGGGTAGAAGTGGTCCTCCCAGATGTGCGGGCCGTCCTTGGTCTCCACGCACTCGTTGGCCACCCCGGGGCCCATCACCTCGGACAGGCCGTAGATGTCGACCGCGTCGAGGTCCAGCCGCTGCTCGATCTCCTGGCGCATCTGCTCGGTCCACGGCTCGGCGCCGAGGATGGCGGTCCGCAGCGAGGTGGTGCGCGGGTCGACACCCTGCCGCTCGAACTCGTCGACCAGGGTCAGCAGGTAGGACGGCGTGACCATGATGATCTCGGGCTGGAAGTCCTGGATGATCTGCACCTGCCGGGCGGTCATGCCACCCGAGGCGGGGATGACCGTGCACCCCAGCCGCTCGGCGCCGTAGTGCGCGCCGAGACCGCCGGTGAACAGCCCGTAGCCGTAGGCGACGTGCACCCGGTGGCCGGCCCGGCCGCCCGCCGCGCGGATGGAGCGCGCCACCAGGTCCGACCAGGTCCGCAGGTCGTTCTCGGTGTAGCCGACGACGGTGGGCTTGCCGGTGGTGCCGCTGGAGGCGTGCACCCGGCGGACCTGGTCCAGCGGGACCGCGAACATGCCGTACGGGTAGTTCTCCCGCAGGTCCTGCTTGGTGGTGTGCGGGAACTTGGCCAGGTCGGCCAGGCTGCGGCAGTCCTCCGGCCGCACCCCGGCGCGGTCGAACTTCGCCCGGTACAGCGGCACGTTCTCGTAGGCGTGCCGCAGCGTCCACTGCAGCCGCTCCAGCTGCACCGCGGCCAGCTCGTCGGCCGAGTACCGCTCCGCGGGGTCGAGCTCGGCCGGGTCCGGCGCGAGCCCGAGCCTGCGGGCTGCGGAGTGCTCCTCGGTGGTCGCGGTCATCGCCTTGCTCCCTCGGACTCGCTGGTCGGTGCTGCGCCGATCGTTCGGCTGTGCCCGCGGAACTCGGCGATCAGCTCCTCGCCGCGGTGCACGGAGACGTCGTAGATTCCGCTGCGCCCGAACCGGGTGCGCTCCACCGCGCGGGCCACCAGCTGGTCGCCGAGCCGGGCCGGGCGGATGAAGGTGACGTCGGCGCGGGCCGCGACGGTGGTCGGGCCGTGGCTGTTGCAGGCGCACGCGAAGGTCGTGTCGGCGAGCAGGAAGAGGTAGCCGCCGTGCGCGATCCCGTGCCCGTTCACCATCGTCGCGGTGATCGTCATCCGGGCCCGGGCGGTGCCGCTGCCGACGTCGAGCAGCTCGATGCCCAACGCCTGCGACGCGCGGTCGTCGTCGAACATCGCCTGAGCTGGGTTGCGCTCCGTCGCGCTGGGTTCCTGCACTGTGCACCGCCTAGCAGCCGAACGAACAGTCAGTAATTAATCCCGGCCGCTGGTGGGCTGTCAAGACCGCACGTCCGAAGTGGTTGTGCTGGTTCGGTCAAGGTGGATTTCCCCGCATCGGGTGGTGCCCCTGGGCGAACAGGCGTGCTACTTTTTCGAATGAACGGTCAGTAAAGGAAATCGACGCCGGCGGAGGCTGGGACTCGAGGAGGTCGGGCTGCATGGCTGCCCTGCGGAGCTACGTCAACGGCGAGTGGCACGCGCCTGCGGAAGAGGGCGTTCCGTTGCACGACGCGGTGACCGGTGAAGAGGTCGCGCGGGTCTCCTCGGCCGGGGTCGACATGGCCGCCGCGCTGGCGTACGGCCGCGCGCGGGGCGGACCGGCGCTGGCGGAGCTGACCTTCCACCAGCGCGGTGCGCTGCTGAAGAGCCTCGCCTCGCACCTGCGCGAGCACCGGGAGGAGCTGTACGCGCTGTCGGCGCGCACGGGTGCGACGCTCGGCGACTCGAAGTTCGACGTCGACGGCGGGATCGGCGTGCTGTTCGGGTACTCCAGCAAGGGCCGCCGGGAACTGCCGAACGACACCGTCTACGTCGACGGCGCGGTGGAGCCGCTGAGCAAGGGCGGCACCTTCCTCGGCCAGCACATCTGCACCCCGCTGCGCGGCGTCGCGGTGCAGATCAACGCGTTCAACTTCCCGGTGTGGGGGCCGCTGGAGAAGTTCGCGCCGGCGTTCCTGGCCGGGGTGCCCACCCTGGTCAAACCGGCCAGCCAGACCGCCTACCTCACTCACCGCCTGGTGGAGCTGATGATCGACTCCGGGCTGCTGCCGGAGGGGTCGCTGCAGCTGGTCTGCGGCAGCGTCGGCGACCTGTTCGAGCACCTCACCGACCAGGACCTGGTGTCGTTCACCGGGTCGGCGGCCACCGGGCAGCGGCTGCGCGCGCACCCGGTGGTGGCGGCGAACTCGGTGCGCTTCAACGTGGAGGCGGACTCGCTGAACTGCTCGATCCTCGGCCCGGACGCCGGGCCCGGCAGCGCCGAGTTCGACCTGTTCGTCAAGCAGCTGGTCACCGAGATGACGGTCAAGGCGGGGCAGAAGTGCACCGCGATCCGGCGCGCGCTGGTGCCCGCTGACCGGATGGACGACGTGGTGGCCGCGGCCAAGGCGCGGCTGGAGAAGGTCGTGGTGGGCAACCCGTCCGCCGAGGGCGTGCGGATGGGCGCGCTGGCCAGCCTGGAGCAGCGCGAGGAGGTGCGGCGGTCGCTGAAGGCGCTGCTGGAGGCGGGCACCCTCGTGCACGGTGACCCGGAGCGCGTCGAGGTCGTCGACGCCGACCCGGAGCGCGGTGCTTTCCTGCCGCCGCTGCTGGTCCGCTGCGACGACCCGGACCAGCCGCAGCCGCACGAGGTGGAGGCCTTCGGTCCGGTCAGCACGCTGATGCCGTACGAGAGCACCGCGCAGGCGGTCGAGCTCGCCCGGCGGGGCAAGGGCAGCCTGGCCGGTTCCGTGGTCAGCGCCGACCCGGCCTTCACCCGCGAGGTGGTGCTGGGCGCGGCGTCCCGGCACGGCCGGATGCTGGTGCTCAACCGCGACAACGCGGCGGAGAGCACCGGGCACGGCTCGCCGCTGCCCGCCCTGGTCCACGGCGGCCCGGGCCGGGCCGGTGGTGGTGAGGAGATGGGCGGCGTGCGCGGCGTCCTGCACCACATGCAGCGCACCGCGGTGCAGGCCGACCCGGCTACGTTGACCGCGATCACCGGGCGGTGGGTGACCGGCAGCCCGCGCACCACCACCGACGTGCACCCGTTCCGCAAGCACCTGGAGGACCTGCGCATCGGCGACACCGTGGTCGCCGGGCCGCGCCGGGTGACGATGGAGGACGTGGCGCACTTCGCCGAGTTCACCGGCGACACCTTCTACGCCCACACCGACGAGGAGGCCGCCCGGGCGAACCCGTTCTTCGACGGGCGGGTCGCGCACGGCTACCTGGTGGTCTCCTTCGCGGCCGGGCTGTTCGTCGACCCGGAACCGGGCCCGGTGCTGGCCAACTACGGGCTGGAGAACCTCCGGTTCCTCACGCCGACCTACCCGGGGGACGAGATCACCGTGACCATGACCGCCAAGCAGATCACGCCGCGGGTCGGGGCCGAGCACGGCGAGGTCCGCTGGGACGTGGACGTGACCAACCAGGACGGCGAGTCGGTGGCCAAGTACGACGTGCTGACCCTGGTCGCGAAGCGACCGGAGACCCAGGAGTGACCATGACGACCACGGTGCGGGCCGACCAGCTCGGGGATGCCGAGCTGCAGCGGCACTTCGACGAGCGGATCGCCCACGACCAGCGCATCGAACCGCGTGACTGGATGCCGGAGGGCTACCGCAAGACCCTGGTGCGCCAGATCGCGCAGCACGCGCACTCCGAGATCATCGGCATGCAGCCGGAGGGGAACTGGCTGACCAGGGCACCGAGCCTGCGGCGCAAGGCGATCCTGCTGGCCAAGGTGCAGGACGAGGCCGGGCACGGGCTCTACCTGTACTCGGCGGCCGAGACGCTGGGCGTCGACCGGGCCGAGCTGACCGAGAAGCTGATCAACAGGCGGCAGAAGTACTCGTCGATCTTCAACTACCCGACATTGTCCTTCGCCGACATCGGCGTGATCGGCTGGCTGGTCGACGGCGCGGCGATCTGCAACCAGGTCCCGCTGTGCCGCAGCTCCTTCGGCCCGTACGCGCGGGCGATGGTGCGCATCTGCAAGGAGGAGTCGTTCCACCAGCGGCAAGGCTACGAGCTGCTGATGACGATGATGCGCGGCACCGCCGAGCAGCGGCAGATGGTGCAGGAGGCCACCGACCGGTGGTGGTGGCCGTCGCTGATGATGTTCGGCCCGCCCGACGGGGCCTCGCCGAACACCCAGCAGTCCATGGCGTGGCGGATCAAGCGGCACACCAATGACGAGCTGCGGCAGAAGTTCGTGGACATGACGGTCCCGCAGGCCGAGGCGCTGGGCGTCACGCTGCCCGACTCCGAGCTGCGCTGGAACGCCGAGCGCGGGCACTACGACTTCGGCGAGCCCGACTGGTCGGAGCTCAAGCGCGTCATCAGCGGCGGTGGGCCGTGCAACGAGCAGCGGCTGGCCCGGCGCCGGGCCGCGCACGAGGAAGGGCAGTGGGTGCGCGAGGCGGCAGCCGCCCACGCCGCCAAGCAAGCCGCACGCGAGGAGGTCGCGCGATGAGTTCGGACGCCGAGGTGGGTGCGCCGCGTCCCTCGTGGCCGCTGTTCGAGGTGTTCGTCCGGGGCAAGCGGGGGCTCAACCACGTGCACGTGGGTTCGCTGCACGCCCCGGACGAACAGATGGCGCTGCACAACGCGCGCAACCTGTACACCCGCCGCAACGAGGGCGTGAGCATCTGGGTGGTGCGGGCGGACGCGATCACCGCGTCCAGCCCGGACGAGAAGGACCCGTTCTTCGCGCCCAGCGGCGACAAGGTGTACCGGCACCCCACCTTCTACCGGATCCCCGACAACGTTCCGCACATGTGAGGTCGGTCCCATGTCGTTCGACAACGCCTACGAGGCGCTCACCGCCGCCGAACCCGACGGCGAGTCCCGGTGGGCATTCGGCACCGGATTCGACGATCCGCTGTCCGGGGTGGACACGACGCTGCCCGCCGACGTCGACGGCGTCGAGTTCAGCCGGTACCTGCTGATGCTCGGCGACGACGCGCTGGTCGCCTCGCACCGGCTGACCGAGTGGGTCACCCGCGCGCCGGAGCTGGAGGACGAGCTCGCGCTGGCCAACATCGCACTGGACCTGCTGGGGCAGGCAAGGCTGCTGCTGACCCGCGCCGGGCAGGCCGACGGCAGCGGGCGCGGGGAGGACGAGCTGGCGTACTTCCGCGACGAGCGCGAGTTCCGCAACGTGCGACTGGTCGAATCCCCCAACGGGGACTTCGCGGAGACCACCGCGCGGCTGCTGGTGTTCGCCACTTGGCGGCTGGCACTGTTCACCCGGCTCACCGGGTCGCGCGACCCGGTGCTGGCGGCGATCGCGGCCAAAGGCGTCAAGGAACTGGCCTACCACCGCGACTACGCGGCACAGTGGACGGTCCGGCTCGGCGACGGTACCGAGGAGTCGCGCACCCGGGTGCAGCGAGGGCTAGACGAGGTGTGGCCGCTGGTCGACGAGCTGTTCACGCCGCACGAGACGGAGCTCCGGTTGGCCGGGGCCGGGGTCGGCGTCGACCCGGCGCAGGTGCGCGCCGAGTTCGACGAGGTGGTCGACCAGGTCTGCGCCGCGGCGACCCTGCAGCGGCCGGACGTCCCGGCACTGGCCGGGGTCGGTGGGCGCGCTGGTCGCGACGGCATCCACACCGAGCACCTGGGCTACCTGCTCGCGGAGATGCAGAGCCTGGCCCGAGCCCACCCGGAGGCGACGTGGTGACGAGCACGCAGCCGGACCTCCGGCACGCCCGCGCGGTCGCCGAGTCGGTCACCGACCCGGAGTTGCCGGTGCTGACGCTGGCCGACCTCGGGGTCCTGCGCGACGTGGAGCTGACCGGCGACGGCACCGTGGTCGTGTCCATCACCCCGACCTACTCGGGGTGCCCGGCGATGCGCGAGATGCGAAGCGATTTGAGCAGTCGCCTGCACGAGGCCGGGTTCCCCGCCGTCGAGGTGCGGACGGTGCTGGACCCGCCCTGGACCACCGACTGGATCAGCGAGGCCGGGCGGCGCAAGCTCGCCGACTACGGCATCGCCCCACCCGGCACCGCGCCGCGCCAGCCCGCTGGCCCGGTACCGCTGACGCTGGCGCCGCCGCGCCCGCAGGTCCGGTGCCCGCAGTGCGGTTCGCCGGACACCGAGCTGGTTTCGCAGTTCAGCTCGACCGCGTGCAAGGCGCTGCGCCGGTGCCGCGCGTGCCACGAGCCTTTCGAGCACATCAAGGAGATCTGACGTGGTGACTCCCGCCCCCGTCGACGCCCCCGCCCCGGCCGCGGGCCGCCGCCGTCGCACCGAGTTCCACGCGCTGCGCGTCAGCAGCGTGGAGCGGTTGTGCGAGGACGCGGTCGCGGTGAGCTTCGACGTGCCCCCGGAACTGGCCGAGGAGTTCGACTTCCAGCCCGGGCAGTCGCTGACGCTGCGCCGCCAGGTGGACGGCCGCGAGGAGCGCCGGTCGTACTCGATCTGCGCCCCGCGCGGTGCCGCCCTGCGGATCGGGGTGCGGCAGGTCGCGGGAGGGCTGTTCTCCAACTGGTTGGTGCGGGAGGTCCGGCCCGGCGACCAGGTCGAGGTGCTGCCGCCCACCGGCGGGTTCACCCCGGACCTGACCGCGCACGAGCGGCACGTGTGCGTCGCGGCGGGGTCGGGGATCACGCCGGTGCTCTCGATCGCGGCCACCGTGCTGCGCGAGACCGAGGCGACGGTGACCCTGCTGTACGGCAACCGCCGCAGCGGCACGGTGATGTTCTCCGACGAGCTGGCCGACCTGAAGGACCGGTACCCGAGCCGGCTGGAGCTGGTGCACGTCCTGTCCCGGGAACCACGCGAGTCCGAGTTGTTCACCGGCAGGCTGGACGCGGCCAAGATCCGGGCGCTGCTGTCCAGCGTGGTGGACGCCGGAGCGGTGGACCAGTGGTGGTTGTGCGGTCCGTTCGGGATGGTCACCGACGCCCGGGACGTGCTGCGCGGCAGCGGGGTGCCCAGTGAGCGCATCCACCAGGAGCTGTTCTACGTCGAGGACGCGCCACCGGAGCCGGTGCACCACGAGGACCCGGCGGTCGAAGGCCCCACCAGCGAGGTGACCGTGGTGCTCGACGGGCGCACCACCCCGATGACGCTGCCCCGCGACGTGCCGGTGCTGGACGCGGCCCAGCGGGTCCGACCGGACCTGCCGTTCGCCTGCAAGGGCGGGGTCTGCGGCACCTGCCGGGCCAAGGTCACCTGCGGTGAGGTCCGGATGCGCCGCAACTTCGCGCTGGAGGACTCCGAAGTGGACCAGGGGTTCGTGCTCACCTGCCAGTCCCTGCCGACCACCGACGAGGTGACGATCGACTTCGACGCCTGACCACCCGTCCGGCCCGGGGCATCCCGCGGGCCGGGCCGGAGCTGTCCATGCCTGCGCCAGGCGCCCGGCACCGGCACTGCCCGGAGGGCGAACCGTTCAGGAGGCCTTGCGGGTGCGGCGACCGCCGGTGCCGGTGGGCTTCTCACCAGCCTCGGCGACCGCCCGCTCCAGCTCGGCGCGCTTCATCTTGGAGCGGCCCTTGACGCCGAGCTCCTTCGCGCGGTCGTCCAGTTCAGCCTTGGTGAGCTCGGAGAGGTCCTCCTCCTGGCGCGGTGCACGACGGCCCTTCCGCGCCTCGTCGACGCTGCGCCGCAGCGCCTCGGTGAGGTCGATGACGTCGGTCGGCTGGGGTGGGGCTTCGGCCGCCTTGATCTCGCCGCCGTGGGCCTTCTCCGCGAGCAGCTCCTCGACCTTCGCGGTGTAGGTGTCCTCGTACTCCTCGGGCTCCCAAGGTCCGCTCATGGACTCGATGATGGTCGTGGCCATCTGCAGTTCCTTGGCTGCCGGAGCGGACTGCTCGGGCTGGTCCCCGACGAGGTCGGCGGGGTCGCGGATCTCGTCGGCGAAGTACAGCGTGTTCAGCGCCAGCACGTCGGTGTCGGCGCGCACCGCGGTCAGGTACTGCTTGCCGCGCAGCACGAACGTCGCGATGCCCGCCTGCCCGGTGTCCTGCATGGCCCGCCGCAGCAGGTTGTACGGCCGGAAGTGCTCCTTGCTGTTCGGTGCCAGCCAGTAGGTCTTCTGGAAGAACACCGGGTCGATCTCGGCGAGGTCGACGAACGTGGTGATGTCGATGGTGCGGGAGCGGCCGGGGGCGATCTCGTCCAGTTCGGACTGCTCGACGGTGATCACCCCGCCGCCGTGCTCGCGGCCCTTGACGATGTCGTTGTAGCCGACTTCTTCCCCGGTGCGCTCGTTGACGCGCTTGTACCGGATGCGGTCGGTGGTGCCGCGCTCGTACTGGTGGAACTGCACGGTGTGGTCCTCGGTGGCGGCGTAGAGGCCGACCGGGATGGTAACCAGGCCGAAGTTGATCGAGCCGGTCCAGATCTTGCGCGGCATGGCAGCCTCCCCTCACCCGGCGCCCCGACATCCACGATGCGGTCGCGGCGGCAAGATCGCAGAACTCGCCCCGGGCTGCCCACGGAGTTCCCGCCCCGGTCAGCGGGAAACTACACGGTGCGTGCCGTCGGGGAGCCGCCGCGTCCGGCCCCGGCGCGCGAGCAGTTCGAGCAGCGGCACGGCGACGCGCCGCGTGGTGTCCAGCGCCTGCTTCGCCTGGCTGAGCGTGAACGGCTCGGGCAGCGCCGCGAGCCGGTCGATGGCCAGTTGCTCGGCGTCGGGCAGCAGCACCAGGCCGGGGGCCACGCGCAGCAGCGCGCCCACGCGCGCGGCCGCAGCCAGTTCCCGATCGCCGAGCGCCAGGCTGGCGAGGTCGTCAGCGGTCGGTGCTTGGAACGGGTGGTCCTGCAGCGCGTCCCGGACGGCGGACACCCCGCGGCGGACGTGGTCGGGCAGGTCGGGTCGCTCGTCGTGCAGTCGCCCCGCGCGCAGGGCGATCCCGGCGGTGTCGGCGACCTCTGCCAGCAGCGCGGGATCGGGCAAATCCAGGGCGCGGCGAGCGGCCTCCGCAGGCAACCCATCGGCCAACGGGTCCTCCCTGCGGTGCTGGGCGAGCAGCGCGCTGAGGCGGGTGGCGAGTGCGGCGCGGTGGTCCGCGGAGATCAACCACCGCCCAGTGCTCGGCGGGGTCGCGCCCATCGCGCGCAGTTCGTCGGCCTGGATCACGCGCCGCCTGCGCAACTCGGCCTCGCCGTTGGGGGTGGTGCCCATGGCCGCCAGTTCGGCCGCGCGGGCCTGGGCGGCTCCGCGCCTGGTCAACTGCGGTGGGCGCACGTCGAGCACGTGCAGACCGCTGTGGATGCGGTGCCCGCCGGGATCGCGCAGCAGTGCCCGGTCACCGATGCGCAGCGGCAGCGGGACGCGCGAGGTCAGCCGCGCGTGCTCGGGTCCGAGTGGGCGGACTCGAACCGGGGCGGCGGCCGCACCGATGTGCAGCATGAGTTCCGCGGGCCAGGTCGTCGGTGCAGGGCTGAGGCGGACGTCGAAGACCTCGGTGCTCAGCCAGCGATCCGGGGTGAGCAGCGCGTCTCCACGCCGGGCTTGTTCGCAGTCGACACCGCGGAGGTTCACCGCCACCCTGGCCACCGCGCCGACCTGCGGCTCGGGCGTGCCGAGGGCGTGCAGGCCGCGAACGGTGCAGGTGATTCCGGCAGGGTGCAGCCGGAGGTGGTCGCCGATGCGCAGCGTCCCCGCGGCTAGCGTGCCGGTCACGACTGTGCCTGCACCGCGGACGGTGAACACCCGGTCGATCCACAACCGCACGTCGGCGTCGCGGTCCGCCCCCGGGAGCGAGTGCACCAGCGAGTTGAGTTCGCGGCGCAGGGCGTCGAGACCCGCACCGGTCGTGCCGCTGACCGCCACCCCGGGGATCCCGGCGAGCGTGGTTGCGGCGAGCCGGTCCGCGGCCTGCTCGATCGCCGGGCCGGGGTCGGCCAGGTCGCTGCGGGTCACCGCCAGGACCCCGTGCCGCACCCCGAGCGCGTTCAGTGCGTCGAGGTGCTCGTCGGATTGCGGCATCCACCCCTCGTCGGCGGCGACGACGAACAGCACTGCGGGCACCGGGCCGATCCCGGCCAGCATGTTGGGCACGAACCGCTCGTGCCCGGGCACGTCGACGAAGGCGGTGGTGCAGCCGTCGTCGAGGCTGGTCCAGGCGAAGCCGAGGTCGATGGTCAGCCCGCGGCGGCGCTCCTCCGCCCACCGGTCCGGGTCCGTGCCGGTGAGCTGGCGGACCAGCGTGGACTTGCCGTGGTCGACGTGCCCCGCGGTGGCGATGACGTGCATCGGTGTGCCTGCCTCGTTGGTGGTCTTGGTACGTCCACTACGCCACGCCTGGCGCGGCTCCGCCAGCGTGCCGCCGTCAGGCGACGGCCAGCACCGCCCGGCGCAGCTCGTCGTCGGCTTCGGGCGGGAGCGCGGCGAGGTCGAGCAGGCAGCGGTCGTGCGCGACGTAGGCGAGTACCGGCGGGTTTGCGGCTCGCAGCAGTTCCGCGAAGCGGTTGGGCAGCAGGACCGCCGCGCTGGGCAGCGTGACGCCCGGTGCTCCGCCACCTCCGACGGTCGCCTCGCTGCGCTGGGCCGAAGCGGGGATCCCGGCTGCGGTGAACGCCTCGGCCAGGCGTTCGGCTCGCGCCACCAAGGTCTGCTGGTCCTGGCGCAGCGCTTGGTCGGTGGGCGTGCGCGGACCGCGAAGTGTCGCCTCCAACGCCGCGAGGGTGAGCTTGTCGACGCGCAGTGCCCGCGCGAGCGGGTGGCGGCGCAGCTGCTGCACGACTTCCGCCCGACCCAGCAGCAGTCCTGCCTGCGGACCGCCGAGGAGCTTGTCGCCGCTGGCCAGGACCAGGTCGGCGCCCTCGGCCAGGGTGCTGCTCGCGTCGGGCTCGCTGGGGAGCACCGGATGCGGGTGCAGCAGGCCGGAGCCGATGTCGACCACCACCGGCGCGCCGATGCCGCGCAGCGCGGCCACCGGGACCGTCGAGGTGAAACCGCTGATCACGAAGTTGGACGGGTGGACCTTGAGGACGAACCCGGTGTCCGGGCCCACGGCCGCGCGGTAGTCGTCGAGCGAGACCCGGTTGGTGGTGCCGATTTCCCGCAGCCGCGCGCCGGTGGAGGTGAGCAGTTCGGGCAGCCGGAAGCCGTCGCCGATCTCGACCATCTCGCCGCGCGCCAGCACGATCTCCCGCCCCTGCGCCAGCGCGGTGGCAGCCAGCGCGAGTGCCGCGGCGCCGTTGTTGACCACGTGCGCGGCCTCGGCCCGGGGCACGGCCGAGAGCAACGCGTCCAGCGTCGCGGCCCCGCGTGGTCCGCGGCGTCCGGTGCTCAGGTCGAGCTCGACGTCGGTGGTCCCCGAAGCTCGTCCGAGCGCTTCGACCGCCGCGCGCGAGAGCGGGGCCCGGCCGAGGTTGGTGTGCAGCAGGACGCCGGTCGCGTTGAGCACCGGTCGGCTGCTCGACGCCGAATCCGGGAGCAAGGCGAGGGTTTCGGTGATGACCTCGGCCGGGGGGATCTCGCCGTCGCGGGCGCGGCGCTGCGCGGTGTGCACGGCCTCCTTGACCAGCTGGTGACCGAGGTGGTCGGTCGCGGCGGCCACATCCGGGTGGGTCAGCACCCGGTCGGTGCCGGGCACGTGCTGCCGCGGGTCGGTCATGGCCCGCACTATAGGGCGTTCGCGGGCCGGGCGGCGGTCCACTATGGTACCAATGTCGACTGTAACAATGGATGTTGACAAGATCGGTACGCTCCGGGGTATGGCTCGCACCCGGCACCCGGACACCGGCAGATGGCTCGACACCAGCGACGGACTGCGGTTGGCCGTGCGCGAGCACGGCGACCCGGCGGCGCCGACCGTGCTGGCGGTGCACGGCTACCCCG
Organism: Saccharopolyspora sp. NPDC000359; assembly: GCF_040300525.1. Lineage (NCBI taxonomy): Bacteria > Bacillati > Actinomycetota > Actinomycetes > Pseudonocardiales > Pseudonocardiaceae > Saccharopolyspora > Saccharopolyspora sp. NPDC000359. The sequence goes on from NZ_JBEPDU010000011.1 coordinate 82,983, forward strand.
ATGACCAGTCGATCTGGGACGGGGTGGCCGCCGCGCTCGCCGGGCGCTTCCGGGTGGTCACCTACGACGTCCGCGGCGCGGGGGAGTCCGACAAGCCGCGCCGCACCGGTGCCTACCTGCTGGACCAGCTCGCCGACGACCTCGGCCGGGTCGCGGACCTGGTCAGCCCGGACCGGCCGGTGCACCTGCTGGCCCACGACTGGGGGTCGATCCAGGCGTGGCACGCGGTGACCGAACCCCGGCTGGCGCACTGCTTCGCCTCCTTCACCTCCATCTCCGGGCCGTGCCTGGACCACGCGGGGCGGTGGATGCGCGAGAAGCTGCGGCGCCCCACCCCGCGCTCGCTGCGCCAGCTGGTCAACCAGCTGGTCTTCTCCGGCTACATCGGCTTCTTCCAGCTCCCCGCGCTGCCGGAGCTGGCCTGGCGGACCGGGGTGATGAGCCGGCTGATCGGCGCGCTGGAGCGCCTGGACCCGCGCGCCGCCGAGAACCCGACGCGCCCCGCGGTCTCCGACGGCGTGCGCGGACTGGCGCTGTACCGGGCGAACATGCGCGGGCGCCTGGGAGGTCCGGGGGAGCGGCGCACGGACATCCCGGTCCAGGTGCTCGCGCCTTCTGGTGACCCGTTCGTCTCCAGCCCGATGCAAACCGAGATCGGCCAGTGGGTGGTCAATCTGCGGATCCGCCGTGTCCCCGGTGGGCACTGGTTGCCGCGCAGCCGTCCCGACCTGGTCGCACGGTGCGCCGGGGAGCTCGTCGAGCACGTCGAGGGCGGTCCCCAGGCACGCGGCCTGCGGCGCAGCCGCGTCCGCCCGGGACGGCGCGACTTCCAGGACCAGCTGGTGGTCGTCACCGGTGCGGGAGGCGGCATCGGCCGGGCGACCGCAGCGGCGTTCGCCTCCGAAGGGGCCCACGTGGTCGTCGCCGACATCGACCAAGCCGCCGCCGAGCGCACCGCCGCGCTCATCACCCGCACCGGGGCCGGGGCCACGCCCCACCGCGTCGACGTTGCTGACGGTGCGGAGGTGGAGCGCTTCGCCAAGCAGGTGCACGCCGAGCTCGGCACACCCGACGTGGTGGTCAACAACGCCGGGATCGGACTCGCGGGGGCGTTCCTCGACACCTCGGACGCCGACTGGGAGCGGGCCATCGACATCAATCTGTGGGGCGTCATCCACGGTTGCCGCCAGTTCGCGCAGCAGATGGTCGACCGGGGCGAGGGCGGCCGGATCGTCAACATCGCCTCAGCCGCCGCGTACCTGCCGTCCCAGCTGCTCCCGGCCTACGGGACCACGAAGGCCGCGGTGCTGGCCCTCAGCCAGTCCCTGCGCGCGGAGTTGGCGGCCGACGGCATCGGAGTCACCGCGGTGTGCCCTGGCCTGGTCAACACCGGCATCACCACCAGCACCCGCTTCGCCGGGGCCGACGACGCCGAGCAGGCGCGGCGGCAGCAGGCGGCCAAGCGGCTCTACCAGCGGCGGGGCTTCACCCCGCAGCGCGCCGCCGCCGAAATCCTGCGCGCCACCCACCGCAACGCCGCGATCGCGCCGGTCACCGCCGAGGCCAGGGTCGGGCTGGTGCTCTCCCGGCTCACCCCGGGGCTGCTGCGCGCCGCGGCCCGGGTCGAGCTGACACCCCGCTGAAGGAGGTCGGATTATGTCCCACATCGATCCGGGCGAGCCGGACCGCGTCGCGCTGCAGGCCCGCGACGTGGAGTTCGACTGGGCGCAGCTGCCGGTGCACTGGGTCCCCGGTGAGCCCTTCGCCACCCACGTGATCAACTTCCTGCACCTGGTGCTGCCGGAGGGCGAGCGCTGGTTCGTCGAGGTCTTCAAGCAGGCGCTCCCGCTGATCCGGGACGACCGGCTGCTGGAGGACGTGCGCGGCTTCATCGGGCAGGAGGCGGTGCACGCCGAGTCCCACCAGGGCGTGCTGGACCACTTCGACGCGCACGGCATGGACACCCGGCCGTACGTCGGGCAGGTCAGCTGGATGTTCCGCAAGGTCCTCGGCGACCGCTCCCACGGCGGGCGGCGCGCCGAGTCGTGGTTGGTGCAGCGGCTGGCGATGATCGCGGCCATCGAGCACTACACGGCGTTCCTGGGCCAGTGGGTGCTCGACGCGGCGGAGCTGGACGCCGCCGGGGCCAACCCGACCATGCTCGACCTGCTGCGCTGGCACGGCGCGGAGGAGGTCGAGCACCGCTCGGTGGCCTTCGACCTCTACATGCACGTCGACGGCAGCTACCTGCGGCGCTGCCACGCGATGGTGATCGCGGTGGTGGTGCTGACCGTGCTGTGGGCGCGCGGCGTCCGCTACCTGATGGCTGTCGACCCGGAGCTGCGCGGACGCCGCAAACCGCGCTGGCGGGACCTGCTGCGCACCGGTCGGCTCGGGCTGACGCCCAGCTGCTGGCAGATGCTGCGCGCCGTCCCGTCCTACTTCCGGCGCGGCTATCACCCGTCCCAGCACGGCTCGACGAGCCAGGCGATCGCCTACCTGGCCAAGTCCCCAGCCGCGCAGGCGGCGGAGCACTGATGGCCGGACCTCGCGCGGTGCCCCGGTCGCTCCACGGCCGCGGCCCGGACCGCTTCCTCTGGGCACTGGACAAGATGGCCACCGGCATGGAGTGGTTGCAGCGCAACAGCCGCCGGCGGCCGGTCGCACCGGTGGACCGCGACATCCCGCTGGAGGTCGCCGAGGTCCGGGCCGAAGCCGACGACGTGGTCAGCCTGCGCCTGGTGGGCGACGGGCTGCTCCCGGCCTGGCAGCCGGGTGCGCACCTGGACCTCGTGCTGTCCTCCGGGCGCACCCGCCAGTACTCCCTGTGCGGTGAACCGGGCGACCGGCGGTGCTACCGGGTCGCGGTGCGGCGGCTGGCCGACGGCGCGGGCGGTTCCCGCGAGGTGCACGAGGAACTGCGTCCCGGCAGCCGGATCACCGCCCGCGGGCCCCGCAACGCGTTCCCGTTCATCACCGCCGAGAAGTACCTGTTCATCGCGGGCGGCATCGGGATCACACCGGTCCTGCCGATGGTGCGCACCGCGGCCGCGCGCGGCGCGGACTGGCGGTTGGTCTACACCGGGCGGTCGCGGGACTCGATGCCGTTCCTGGACGAGCTGGCCGAGCTGAACCCGGCGCGGGTATGGATCCGCCCGGACACCGAGTTCGGCATCCCGGCCTCCGGCACGGAACTGCTCGAGCACGCCCCGCCCGGCGCCGCGGTGTACTGCTGCGGACCGGTCCCGATGATCACCGGCGTCCGCCTGGACCTGCCCGGCAGCGCGGCGGACTCGCTGCACTGGGAACGGTTCTCGGCGCCCCCGGTGATCGACGGCAGGCCGTTCACCGTCGAGCTCGCCCGCACCGGGTGCGCGGTCCCGGTCCCGGCGAACCGCACGGCGCTGGAAGCCATCACCGAGGTGCTGCCGCAGGTGCCCTACTCGTGCCGCCAGGGCTTCTGCGGCACCTGCCACGTCCGGGTCCTCGGCGGTGCCGTCGACCACCGGGCGCGGGCGGCCGACGACCACATGGCGATCTGCGTGTCCCGGGCCGCCGACCGGGTGGTCCTGGACCTGTGAGCCGTGCGGGGAGTGGTCCCAACCCAGGCGACGGCGCACCCCGCGCGGCGTAGTGTCGGGGCGTTGTCGATCTCGGGAGGATTCGTGGAACTCGCTGGTCTTGTGGAGATCACCTCGGAAGCGGAACTGCGGGACGTGGTCGGCGAACCACTGCCCCGGGTTCGGGACAAGGCGCGTCCCGCGCTGCACGAGGTCGACCGGCAGTGGCTGGCGGCCTCGCCGTTCTGCCTGGTCGCGACCTCCGCTGCGGACGGCAGCTGCGACGTCTCGCCCAAGGGCGACCCGGCCGGGTTCACCCTGGTCCTGGACGAGCGCACGATCGCGATCCCGGAGCGCCCGGGCAACCGGCGCGCCGACGGCTACCGCAACGTCCTGGCCAACCCGCACGTCGGGCTGATCTACTTCCTGCCCGGGCGCGGCGACACCCTGCGCGTCAACGGTCGGGCCCGGCTGGTGCGCGACGCGCCCTTCTTCGACGACATGGTGGTCAAGGGGCACCGGCCGATCCTGGCCCTGGTGGTGGAGGTCCAGGAGGTCTTCCACCACTGCGCCAAGGCGTTCCTGCGCTCCGGGCTGTGGAAGCCCGAAACCTGGCAACCGGACGCGGCGCCCTCCCGGCCGCAGATCGCGAAGCTGCTGGAGCGCCCGGGGGACTCGTTGGCCGAGCTCGAGCGCTACTACGGCGACCAGTACGCCAAGCACCTCTACTGACCCGCGCCCCACCTGGTGCGGGTCGAAGGCGTGTTCTGGTGGCCGGGTTGCATTCGCCGGTCGTGGGGTTTCTCCTTGTAACCACCTGTGCGAGGAGGGACCCGATGGCCGAGTGGCTCAGCTGGCCGGTGCTCCGGCAGCTGGCCGGGGCGGATCCGCTGGGCAGGGGCGCGGCGGCCCGGTCCAGCAGCACCGACGCCCGGCGGGCGCGCACCGAGGACGCCGATGCGGTGGTCCGCTCGGTATGCCCCTACTGCGCCGTCGGCTGCGGCCAGCGGGTCTTCGTCCAGGACGGCGCGGTCACCCAGATCGAGGGCGACCCCGACTCGCCGATCAGCCGCGGCCGGTTGTGCCCCAAGGGCTCGGCCAGCCGGGAGCTGGTGACCTCGCCGCTGCGGCAGAGCAAGGTCCGCTACCGCCGCCCGCACGGCACCGAGTGGGAAGACCTCGACCTGGACACCGCGCTGGACATGATCGCCGACCGGGTGCTGGCCACCCGGGCCGCCACCTGGCAGGACACCGCTGAGGACGGGCGTCCGCTACGCCGCACCCTGGGCATCGCGAGCCTCGGAGGAGCGACCCTCGACAACGAGGAGAACTACCTCATGAAGAAGCTCTACACCGCCCTGGGCGCGATCCAGGTGGAGAACCAGGCGCGCATTTGACACTCCTCCACGGTGCCCGGTCTGGGTGCCTCCTTCGGGCGCGGCGGCGCCACCACCTTCCAGCAGGACCTCGTCAACGCCGACTGCATCCTCATCCAGGGGTCCAACATGGCCGAGGCGCACCCGGTCGGCTTCCAGTGGGTGGTGGAGGCCAAGCGGCGCGGTGCCACGGTCATCCACGTCGACCCGCGCTTCACCCGCACCTCGGCGCTGGCGCACCAGCACCTCCCGCTGCGCGCGGGCAGCGACATCGCGTTCCTCGGCGCGCTGATCAACCACGTGCTGACCAACGACGCCCACTTCCACGACTACGTGGTGGCCTACACCAACGCGGCCATGATCGTCGGCGAGGACTTCCGCGACACCGAGGACCTCGACGGCGTCTTCTCCGGCTTCGACGCCGAGGTCGGCAGCTACGACACGGAGAGCTGGCAGTACGAGGGCAGTTCCGCGGTCCCGTCGGTCGGCGGCCACGGCCCGGAGGGGCCGAGCAAGCCGCACGGCCGGGAGCGCGAGGCGAGCCGCCCCGAGCGCGCCGGTTCCGGCGGGCCGGTCTACTACGGCCGGGCTGACAGCGACCCGACGCTGCAGCACCCGCGCTGCGTGTTCCAGCTGCTCAAGCGGCACTACGCCCGCTACACGCCGGAGCTGGTGGAGCAGGTCTGCGGGATCCCGAGGGAGAAGTTCCAGTGGGTTGCCGACCAGCTGGTGGCCAACTCCGGCCGGGACCGCACCTCCGCGGTGGTCTACTCGGTCGGCTGGACCCAGCACACCACGGGCGTGCAGTACATCCGCGCCGCCTCGATCCTCCAGCTGCTGCTGGGCAACATCGGCCGCCCGGGCGGGGGGATCCTCGCGCTGCGCGGGCACGCCAGCATCCAGGGCTCCACCGACATCCCGACGCTGTTCAACCTGCTGCCCGGCTACCTGCCGATGCCGCACGCCGACGCCGACCGCGACGTGGACTCCTACGTCGAGGCCGACGAGCACGCCCGCGGCTACTGGGGCAACATGCGCTCCTACCTGGTCAGCCTGCTCAAGGCGTGGTGGGGCGAGCACGCCACCGCCGACAACGACTTCTGCTTCGACCGGCTGCCCAGGTTGACCGGCGACCACGGCACCTTCCAGACCGTGGTCGACCAGATCGAGGGCCGCTGCCGGGGCTACTTCGTGGTCGGCGAGAACCCGGCGGTGGGCACCGCCAACGCCCGCCAGCAGCGGCTGGGCCTGGCCAACCTGGACTGGCTGGTGGTGCGCGACCTCAACATGGTCGAGACGGCGACCTTCTGGCGCGACGGCCCGGAGATCCAGACCGGCGAGTTGCGCACCGAGGACATCGGCACCGAGGTCTTCTTCCTGCCCGCCGCCGCGCACACCGAGAAGGACGGCACCTTCACCAACACCCAGCGGCTGCTGCAGTGGCACCACAAGGCCGTCGAACCAGCCGACGACCAGCGCAGCGACCTGTGGTTCTTCTACCACCTGGGGCGGCGCTTGCGGGAGAAGGCGCAGGACACCGAGCGCGACCGCCCGCTGCGGGAGCTGACCTGGGACTACCCGACCGAGGGCGAGCTCGAGGAGCCGAGCGCGGCGGCCGTGCTGGCGGAGATCAACGGCTCGGGGCCGGACGGGGCGCCGCTGTCGTCCTACACCCAGCTGCGCGCGGACGGCTCCACCAGCTGCGGCTGCTGGATCTACTGCGGCGTCTTCGCCGACGGCGTCAACCAGGCCGCGCGCCGCCGACCCGGCCAGGAGCAGTCGTGGGTCGCCCCGGAGTGGGGTTGGGCCTGGCCCGCCAACCGTCGGGTGCTCTACAACCGCGCGTCGGCCGACCCGGACGGTCGGCCGTGGAGCGACCGCAAGGCCTACGTGTGGTGGGACGCGCAGCGCGGCGAGTGGACCGGGCACGACATCCCCGACTTCGACCGCACCAAGCGCCCGGACTTCGCGCCCGCCCCGGACGCCACCGGACCGGAGGGCATCGCGGGCACCGAGCCGTTCATCATGCAGAGCGACGGCCGCGGTTGGCTCTACGTCCCGGCCGGGCTGGTCGACGGCCCGCTGCCCGCGCACTACGAACCGCAGGAATCGCCAGTGACCAACCGCGTGCACCCCGACCAGCAGCGCAACCCGGCACGGCAGGCGCTCTCCCGGCCGGAGAACCGCTACCAGCCCAGCGGTGCGGAGCCGGGCAGCGCGGTGTTCCCGTACGTGTTCACCACGTTCCGGCTCACCGAGCACCACACCGCGGGCGGCATGAGCCGGTGGCTGGCACACCTGTCGGAGCTCGCCCCAGCGATGTTCCTGGAGGTCTCGCCGGAGCTGGCGGCCGAACGCGGACTGCGGCACCTGGGCTGGGCGACCGTGGTCACCGCCCGCAGCGCCATCGAGGGCCGGGTGCTGGTCACCGCCCGGATGCGCCCGCTGCGGCTGGGCGAGCGCACGGTGCACCAGATCGGCATCCCGTGGCACTGGGGCCCGAACGGGCTGACCACCGGGGACGCGGCGAACGAGCTGGTCAACGTGGCGCTGGACCCCAACGTGCACATCATGGAGACCAAGGCGGGTGCCTGCGACGTCCGGCCGGGGCGGCGACCGCGGGGCGCGGCGCTGCTGCGCTGCGTCGAGGACTACCGCAGGCGGGCGGGAATCACCGAGCACACCGGCGTGGAGCACGCCGACGACCCGGAAATCGGAGGGAGATGAGCCGCGTGGTCCGGAACCGGCTGAGCGGACCGCTGCCCGACCCGGCGGGGGAGGCGGGGTACCCGGCCGACCACCCCGAGCGCGTCGGGTTCTTCACCGACACCACCGTGTGCATCGGGTGCAAGGCGTGCGAGGTCGCCTGCAAGGAGTGGAACCTGCTGCCCGAGGACGGCCTCGAGCTCACCGGCATGTCCTACGACAACACCGGTGCGCTGGGCGCCACCACCTGGCGGCACGTCGCCTTCGTCGAGCAGGACTCCTCCACCGTGGACCTGGGGATGCCGGGCATGGGTGAGGACCAGGTGCGTTGGCTGATGTCCTCCGACGTCTGCAAGCACTGCACGCACGCCGCGTGCCTGGACGTCTGCCCGACCGGGGCGCTGATCCGCACCGAGCACGGCACCGTGCTCGTGCAGGACGAGGTGTGCAACGGCTGCGGCTACTGCGTGCCCGCCTGTCCCTACGGGGTGATCGACATCCGGCCTGACACCGGCGGCGCGGCGAAGTGCACGATGTGCCAGGACCGGTTGGGCGCCGGGCTGATGCCCGCCTGCGCGACGGCCTGCCCGACGGAGTCGATCCAGTACGGCCCGCTCGACGAGCTGCTCGAGCGCGCCGAGCACCGGGTCTCCGAGCTGCACGAGCAGGGGATCACCAGCGCCCGGCTCTACGGGCACGACCCCGAGGACGGGGTGGGCGGGGCCGGGGCGTTCTTCCTGCTGCTGGACGAACCGGAGGTGTACGGGCTGCCGCCCGACCCGGTGGTGACCACCCGGGACCTGCCGTCGATGTGGTGGCACGCGGCGGGTGCCGCGCTGACCGCGGCGGCCGTGATCGCGGGCTGCTTCGCGGGGAGGAAGCGGTGACCGGCGGCGCCGAGGCCTACTACGGGCGGCCGGTGCTCAAGCCGCCGGTGTGGAAGGTGCCGGACGTGCCGCTCTACCTCTACCTGGGCGGGCTCGCTGGCGCTTCGTCGACGATGGCGGTGCTGGCGGAGGTCACCGGCTGGAGCCGTCTCGCCCGCGCCGGGCGCCTGGCGGCTGCGGTGGGAGCGACCGCCAGCGTCGGGGCGCTGGTCCACGACCTGGGGCGCCCGGCGCGGTTCCTGAACATGTTGCGGGTGCTCAAGCCGACCTCGCCACTGAGCGTCGGGTCCTGGATCCTCGCCCCGTTCTCCGGGCTGGCGGGGGCGGCCGCGGCCAGCGACCTGACAGGTGTGCTGCCCGGTGCGGGCCGCGCTGCGGCGACCGCGGCTGGTCTGGTCGCGCCCGCCATGACGACCTACACCGCAGTGCTGCTGGCCGACACGGCGGTGCCGGGCTGGCACGAGGTCTACCGGGAGCTGCCGTTCGTCTTCGCCGGTAGCGCGGTGTCCAGCGCCGGAGCGCTCGGCATGCTCGCCGCGCCGCAGGAGTCCGCACCGGCGCGGCGGATGGCGATCGCGGGCGCGGCGCTGGAGCTGGCCGCGACTCGGCGGATGCACCGCAGCGCCGGGCTGGTCGGCGAGGTCTACCAGCAGGGCAGGGCCGGTGCGGTGCTGCGGGCCGCTCGGGCGCTGACCTGCGTCGGGATGGGTGCCGCCGCGCTGTCCGGTCGGAGCAGGGTGGCGCGCACCGCGGCCGGGGTCTGCCTGAACGCCGCGGCGGCGGCCACCCGCTACGGGATTTTCGAAGCCGGGCGCGCGTCGGCCCGCGATCCCCGGTACACCGTGATCCCGCAGAAGGCCCGCTGACCAGCGAACCATCTGCCACCGGGAGAACTATACACCGGGTATATACACCGGGTGTATAGTTCGCCGCATGTCAATCGGTCTCACCTTGCTGGGGTTGTTGGAGGGCGGCCCCGGTTACGGCTACGACCTCAAGCGGGCCTACGACGCCCACTTCGGGCACGCCAAGCCGCTGGCCTACGGCCAGGTCTACTCGACGCTGGCTCGGCTGCTGCGCGACGGCCTGGTGGAGGTCGACGGGGTGGAGTCCGGCGACGGACCCGACCGCAAGCGCTACTCCATCACCGAGTCCGGCCGCCAGCGGCTGGAGGAGTGGCTGAGCACCCCGGAGAAGCCCGTCGCCGAGCTGCACAACACCCTCCACACCAAGCTCGTCCTCGCGGCCCGCTCCGGCCGCAACGCCACGGCCGTGCTCGACCGCCAGCGCCAGGCCCACCTCGCGCGGATGCGGGAGCTGACCCGCCGCAAGGCCGAAGCCGAACCCGGTGAGCAGCTGGTGCACGACTTCGCGCTGTTCCACCTCGACGCCGACCTGCGCTGGCTGGAACTGGCCGTGGCCCGACTCGAAACGCCTACCCAGGAGGACTCCCGTTGACCGAACCGCTGCTGTCCGGTGTGGACCTGCACCTGTCCTTCGGTGCCACCCCGGCTCTGCGTGGCGCCGCGCTGTCGATCGACGCGGGGGAGGTGGTCGCGGTGATGGGGCCGAGTCACCCGCCCGGACGGGCTCCGCGTCGAGTGCCCCGGTTCTCCTGGCGCTGACCACGACTTCAGTGCTGATCGAGACCAATTCGGGCGTCCGGGCACGAACCGGGACGGGAGTGGGAGGCCGCGGGTCCTGAGGGCTCGCGGCCTCCCGCGTCCTCGCGTGAACACCTCGAATCCGCCTGATCGCGGACCGTGTTCGCTAGATCGGGTGAGTCGTGGGCCATGTCTCACCCTCAGTGATCGGCTTCGCGAGGGTCGTGCTCCGAGTGATCAAGTCGTGAACTGCGACAACGCGGACATCGCGCCGATCTTGTCGACGTTTCTGTGACCATGGCCATCCTCCAGCGGTTTGGTTCGCGGAATCTTGCTACGTAGCGTGGCCCCCCGTCGGCACCCCCGAGCCGACACGCAAGACCAAGGAGCCCGCAGCGCCGAACCCTGCCCCGCGGGCTCCTCGACCCCCGACACGCACCAGGGGCAGGGACCTGACGACCCGCGGTGGCAGTCCGCGCCGGAGGCCGACCCGATCGGCCCGGCGCGCCGCCGCCGGTGCCGGAGCAGGCGCTGCTGGAGACGAAACATGGCTTTCTCCCGAGGCAAGCACCGCAAGTCCGCCACCAGCCGCAACGTCGCGCGGGTGGCGCTGGCCGGCGCGGTGGTCGCCGCGCCGTTCGCGCTGGCCATGCCGGCCAACGCCGCCTCCCAGTCCACCTGGGACGCCGTCGCGCAGTGCGAGAGCGGTGGCAACTGGTCGATCAACACCGGCAACGGCTACTACGGCGGCCTGCAGTTCAGCGCCTCCACCTGGAAGGCCTACGGCGGCACGAGCTACGCCTCGAACGCCTCGCAGGCCACCAAGGCGCAGCAGATCGCGGTCGCCGAGCGCGTGCTGCAGGCGCAGGGCCCCGGCGCCTGGCCGGTGTGCTCCAAGAAGGCCGGGCTGACCAAGGGCAGCGGCGCGGAGCACCAGGACGTGGCCTCGAGCACCACCAAGAAGGTCACCCCGAAGAAGACCGAGACCAAGCCGCAGACCAAGAAGTCCGAGGTCTCCAAGCAGGTCCGCAAGACCGTCTCGGTCGAGGGCACCTACACCGTGCAGGCCGGTGACACGCTGAGCACCATCGGCGCCAAGTTCGGCGTCGACTGGCAGCAGGTCTTCGACCAGAACCGCTCTGTGATCAGCGACGCGAACCTGATCTTCCCGGGTCAGCAGCTGACCGTGAAGTGACCCACCTGGTCCGCGCGACCAGGTGATCCACGAGGAACCCCGCCTGCCTCTCTCCGGCGGGGTTCCTCGTGCTTTCCGGGCTCCGCCGTCACAGCTTGCGGCGACGCAGGTCCGAGCGGATGTCCCACGCGGTCCACCCGATCCCGGCCAGGGCGATCCCGCCCAACGCGACCAGCAGCAGGATGTGGGTCATACCGCCTCCCTCGCAGCCGACGGGTGCAGCCCGATGCTGACCGATCCGCCGGTTGATCGCTGCTCCCCGAGGCGGTGAGAAGTCCCCGATAAGGGGATTTCCCGGCATGTTGGTACCTCGTCCGACCCGCGGCGGGCTGGATCATCTGCGGTGACGAGCCCCGGCTGGCGGCCGGGCACGACGACCTCGCGCGGAAGGAGGGGCACCACGATGCCCACCGGTCACCAAACCGCGCTGGCCGAGCTGACCGGCGCCCTGCACGGCTGGGTCGGACCAGCGGCGATCGCCGCCGGTGCCCTGCTGCTGATCGTCGCGCTGTATCGCCGATCCCGAGCCACACTGGCGAGGAAGCGACGGGCGGCGCGACCGAGTGCGGCCGAGTGGTGGTGATGCGCCGCCCCCGCTGAAACCCGGGAAGCCCGCGCGCAGCAGCGGGTGCTCGAGGGGGGAGGGGTGCATGGCCGAGACCACGCGGAACAGCGGGGCGGTCGAACCGGAGACCGGGACGCGCTCGCCCGCGCAGCAGCGCTGGCAGGTCGTACCCGCACCGGTGCAGCCGCCACCGCGCGGTGCGCACCGGCTCGACCTGCGGACCACCATCGCGATCGACCTGGGTCGGCTGGCCGCCACGATGTCGCGGCGGCTCGGCCTGGGCAGCGGCGCGATGATCGGTGGCAGGCTCGCGCTGGCCCTGCAGCCGCAGGCCCTGCGCAGGCTGGCGCTGGGGCGGCGGGTGGTCATGGTGACCGGCACCAACGGCAAGACCACCACCACCCGCATGGTGGCCGAGGCGCTGCGCTCGCAGGCCCCGGCGGTCAGCAACGCCACCGGGGCGAACATGCTCGACGGCCACGTCGCCGCCCTGATGACCCGGCCCGACGCTCCCTTCGCCGCGCTGGAGGTCGACGAGCTGCACCTGGCGCAGGTGACCGCGCAGTTCGAACCGGCCGTGATCCTGCTGCTCAACCTGAGCCGGGACCAGCTGGACCGGGTCGGTGAGATCCGCACCGTCTCCGAGAGCCTGCGGCGCGCCCTCGCCCAGGCACCCGGGGCGCACGTCATCGCCAACCGCGACGACCCGAACATCGTGTTCGCGGCCGCCGACCACCCGGGCGTCACGTGGGTCTCCGGTGGCGTCCGCTGGAAGGGCGACGCGCTGAACTGCCCGCGCTGCGGAGCTTTCCTCGGCGACGCCGACGACGACTGGCGCTGCGAGTGCGGCCTGGCCCGCCCCGAGGCGGACTGGACCGTCGCCGCCGATGCCGCGGTCACCGCCGACGGCACCCGCTGCGAGCTCGACCTGGCCCTGCCCGGGCAGGTCAACCGGGTCAACGCGACGTTCGCGCTCGCCGCCGCGCACCTGCTGGGCTGCGACCACAGCGCGGCCACGCAGCGCATCCAGCAGATCAGCCAGGCCGCCGGTCGCTACGGCACCGTGCGGCTGGCGGGTCGGACGGTGCGACTGCTGCTGGCGAAGAACCCGGCGAGTTGGCTGGAGATGCTCGACCTGGTCTCCACCGAGCAGAACCCGCTGGTGCTGGTGGTCAACAGCCGGGAGGCCGACGGCCACGACGTGTCCTGGCTCTGGGACGTCGACTTCGAGCTGCTGGGTGAGCGCCCGGTGCGGGTGGCAGGGGACCGCGCGCTCGACCTCGCGGTGCGGCTGCACTACGCCGGGGTCCCGGCCACCGTCTCGGCCACGGTGGACGACGCCCTGGCGGGGACGGAGGACGGGGTGCCGGACATCATCGCCAACTACACGGCCTTCCGCGATCTCGTCGCTCGGAGCCGGTCATGATGCGCGACCGGGTCCGGCTGGCCCTGGTGCTGCCCGACCTGCTGGGCACCTACGGCGACCGGGGCAACGTGGTGGTGCTGGCCCAGCGGCTGAAGTGGCGCAACATCGACAGCGAGACGGTGACGGTGCTGTCCTCCTGGGACGCGGTACCGGAGTCCTGCGACCTGTACCTGGTCGGCGGGGGAGAGGACGTCGCCCAGGTCGCGGCCGTGCGGTTCCTCCGCCGCGGCCGGGGGCTGCGCAGCGCCGTGGACCGGGGCGTCCCGGTGCTCGGCGTCTGCGGCGGGTTGCAGGTCCTGGGCACCAGCTTCGTCACCGGGGACGGTGTGCGGCACGAGGGGCTCGGCTTGGTCGACGCCGACACCGAACCCGGGGATGGTCGGGCGATCGGCGAGGTGACGACGCAGTCGACGCTGTTGGGGATCGGCATGCTGACCGGGTTCGAGAACCACCTGGGGCGGACCCGGGTGGGAGGAGACTCCCGCCCGCTCGGCCGGATCGTTCGCGGCACCGGCAACGGGCACGACGCCGCCGAGGGGGCGGTGCGTGGCCACGTGGTGTGCACCTACATGCACGGCCCCGTCCTGGCGCGCAACCCGAGGCTGGCCGACCTGCTGCTGGAGTGGGCGATCGGCGAACCGCTGGAACCGCTACCGGATCCGCCGGAGCTGCGCGCCCTCCGCACCCAGCGGAGCAAACCACCCGCGCGCAACCGCAAGTGAGGACCCCGGACCCCACTCCGGGTCAACGTCGACACCGCGATCCACCGAGGTGACCGCGGGGACGTCGCTCCCAGGCGGGCCGTGCACCACCACGCCGAAGGCGCCGTCTACCCGCAGTTTCAATTGAAACTGCGGGTAGACGGAGTGTCGGGTGCGGACGTGCCGCGGGTGTGTCGGCATCCCCGCGATTTCCGCGGAACCCGCGTGCCGGGAGCACAGTTTCAGTTGAAACTGTGAACCATCGGCGTGTCGCGTGCCGACATGCCGATGGAGTGTCGGGTTCTGCGTGAACTCCGTGGACATGACAGGGCGGTGAGTCGGGGTGGGGGCGACTCAGCGCCGGACGATCCGGGCTATCCGGGAGACCGCGGGCTTGAGCTCCGGCGCTCGGAACAGCGCCAGCGCGGCGAAGCTGACGCCCAGCACCACCACCGTGTGGATGACCAGCGAGGTCCACGCGTCGGCCGCTGGCCCGAGCGGGCCGAACGCGCCGCGCACGACCGCCACGGCCGTGGTGGAGCAGGCGCACCCGAGCGCGGTGGCGGCGAGGCTGCGGCCGATCGCCAGCAGCGTGCTCCTGGTCCGCAGGCGGCCGACCCGGCAGTGCAACCAGATCTGCCCCGCCACGGCGCCGACCACGAAGCTCGCCGACATCGCCGCGGACACCCCGACGACCAAGTCGCGGGGGTCCGCGGTGGCCAGGACCAGGTAGCACAGCGCGCTGCGCACCACCACCATGATCACGTTGATCCAGGTCGGGGTGCGGGCGTCGCGCATGGCGTAGAAGGCGCGCAACTGGAGCATCGTGATGGCGAAGGGGACCACCCCGGCGGCAGCCGCGGCCAGGGCGTACCCGAGCCGGTCGGCGGCGGCCACGTCGCTGGCCCCCAGCGAGAAGAACGCGACCGCGAGCGGGCCGCCCGCGACGACCAGCAGCGCGCTGATCGGCATCAGCAACACCGAGCTCATCCGGGTGCCCAGCGCCAGGTCGGAGACGAAGGCGGAGGTGTCCTCGGCTGCGGCGGCCTTGCTGATCCGCGGCATCAGCGCGGTCAGCAGCGAGACGCCGAGCACCCCGTAGGGCACCTGGGACAGCAGCCAGGCGTAGTTGAACGTCGCGACGCTGCCGGGGGTGCCCTGGCCGGTCACCCGGGTGATCACCACCATGCCCACCTGGCTGACCAGCGTGTAGAGCACGACCCACCCGGCCAGGCCGCCGAACTCCGAGAGCCTCCGGTCCCACCCCCAGCGCCACCGGTAGCGGAAGCCGCTGCGCCGCAGCGACACCACCATGACCAGCGTCTGCGCCGCGATGCCCAGCGCGGTGCCGACGCCCAGGACCAGCAGCTTCGGTTCTCCCATCCGCACCGGGTGGGTGGAGATCTCCCCGGGCACGAGCGCGTACACCACAACTGTGGTGATCACCACCAGGTTGTTCACCACCGGGGCCCATGCGGGGGTGCCGAACACGCCGCGCACGTTGAGGATCGCCTGCAGCAGCGCCGACAGCCCGTAGCAGACGATGCCCGGCAGCAGCAGGTAGGCGAAAGCCGTGGTCAGCGCCGCGTTGGCCCGGGTGTCCGGGCCGAGGTAGAGCTCGGTGAGCAGGGGAGCCGCGACCACCGCTGCGGTGGTGGCCACCAGCAGCAGCACCCCACCCATGGTGATCATCCACCGGGCGTACTCGGTGCCCTCCTGCGGTCCCCGCTGCTGGGCGCGCACCAGCAGCGGGACGGCGATGCTGGTGAGCACCCCGCCCAGCAGCAGCTCGTTGACCACGGTCGGCAGCGTGTTGGCCACCGTGTAGGAGTCGTTGACCACGCCGAGGCCGAGCACGGCGACCAGCAGCACCTTCGCCAGCAGGCCGCTGACCCGGCTGGTGGCGGTGGCCACGGCCATCGCCGCGCTCGCGCGGGCCAGCGAGGCGCCTCGCACCTGGGTCTCCGCCTGGTCGACCACGTTCCTCCCCAGCGTCGGCGACTTCCGGCGGAAGTCGACCAGCTCCGCCGACCGTGCCACGGATCACCCGGCTCCGCCGGACGAGCGCGGGACGTGGCAACCTGAGCGCACGGGTCGGGAACGGGGGACGAGCGATGATCGTGGTCGGTGGGCTGCTGCTGGTGGCCGGTGTCGTCGTGGCAGTGGTGTACGGCGGGGACGTGGCGGGCGGCTGGCTGCTGCCGGTCGGGCTCATCGCCGCGGGCCTGGGCATCCTCCTGGCCGGGGCGGCGGCCGCGGTGCGCCGCCGGGTGCCGCTGCTGGCAGCGGTCCGCGCGCATCGGGCGACGCCGGTGGGCAACCCGCTGCGCCGGGCGCGGGCGGTGCCGGGGATGCTCGCGGCGACGGCCCGCGGCCGCAACCCGGTGCTGCCGCGCTACCAGCTGCTGCTGTGGTTGATCGCGGTCGGCTACGTGGTCTCGCCGATCGACCTGATCCCCGAGTTCCTGCCGCTGCTGGGCATCGGTGACGACATCGGCGTGGGTGCCTGGCTGCTGACCAGCCTGTACGCCGAGTCGGGCAACTACCTGGCGGCCCGCCAGCAGCGCGAGGTGGAGGCGGAGTAGCCGTCAGGTCTCGCTGGCCGCCGGTTCGGTCGGGGTGGTGCGGCGGCGGCCGAACAGCCCGTGGTCGATGGACCAGCGGCCACCGTTGAACCCCAGCGCCAGGGCGGCCACCCCGATGGCCATCGGGAGCTCGAAGCCCTCGGGCGAGAACAGCCCGTACGGCAGGTGCACGAAGTACACCGCGCCCGCCATCACCAAGGCGATCAGGACGCCCACCAGCGGTAGCAGGATCCCGAGGATGAGGAAGGCGCCGCCGACCAGCTCCACCAGCGCGGTGAACCAGGCTGCCACCTGCGGCAGCGGGATGCCCTGCTGCGCGAAGCCCTCCGCGACCGCGCCCATCCCGTAGTCGACGAGCTTCTGCCAGCCGTGCGCGATCAGGATGATGCCGATGCCGAGCCGTCCGATGAAGGCGAAGAAGTCGCGTGCCGCTTGCATGACGTGCCTCCTGTCCTGGCCCGGTGCGCCCACCAGTCGAGTGCGGCACCGGCCGCGGGTCCCCACGGGATTCCCGGGCACGTCGGTGCTGGAAACGTCGGGGGCCGGGGTGCGCCCGGCCCCCCGCTCCGCGAGCTCAGCCCTTGAGCAGGTTGCGCGCCATGACCATGCGCTGGACCTGGTTGGTGCCCTCGTAGATCTGGGTGATCTTGGCGTCGCGCATCATCCGCTCGACCGGGAAGTCGCGGGTGTAGCCGGCGCCGCCGAACAGCTGCACCGCGTCGGTGGCGACCTCCATGGCCACGTCGGAGGCGAAGCACTTCGCCGCGGCGGAGATGAAGCCGAGGTTGGGCTCACCGCGCTCGGCGCGGGCCGCGGCGAGGTATACCATGTTGCGGGCGGCTTCGACCTTCATCGCCATGTCGGCGAGCATGAACTGCACGCCCTGGAAGTCGGCGATCGCCTTGCCGAACTGCTTGCGCTCCTTGACGTAGGACAGCGAGGCGTCCAGTGCGCCCTGGGCCACGCCGACGGCCTGCGCACCGATGGTAGGCCGGGTGTGGTCCAAGGTGCGCAGCGCCGTCTTGAAGCCGGTGCCGGGCTCGCCGATGATCCGGTCGGCCGGGATGGTGCAGTCCTCGAAGTACAGCTCCGCCGTCGGCGAGCCCTTGATGCCGAGCTTCTTCTCCTTCGGCCCCACCACAAAGCCGGGGTCCTCAGCGTGCACGACGAACGCGCTGATGCCGTTGGCGCCCTTGTCCGGGTCGGTCACCGCCATGACGGTGTACCACTGGGACTCGCCGCCGTTGGTGATCCAGCACTTGCTGCCGTTGAGTACCCAGTGGTCGCCGTCGAGCCGGGCCCGGGTCTTCATCGAGGCCGCGTCGGAACCGGCTTCGCGCTCGGACAGCGCGTAGGAGGCCATCGCCTCGCCGGAGCCGATGGAGGGCAGCACCTTCTTCTTCAGCTCCTCGGAGCCGGACAGCAGGATCGGCATGGTGCCGAGCTTGTTCACCGCGGGGATCAGCGAGGACGAGCAGCAGACGCGCGCCACCTCCTCGATCACGATGCAGGTGGCCACCGAGTCCGCGCCCTGCCCGTCGTAGGCCTCCGGGATGTGCACCGCGGCGAACCCTGATTTGACCAGCGCGTCGAGCGCCTCGCGCGGGAAGCGCTCCTGCTCGTCGACCTCGGCCGCGTGCGGGGCGATCTCCTTCTCGGCCAGGTCGCGCACCGCCTCGCGCAGGGCGTCGTGCTCCTCGGCCAGCTGGTAGGTGCCGAAGTTCGGGTTCACCGGGTGCCTCCTCGTTCCCGCCGCCGTGCTCGGCAGGGGAGTCAGTCGCGGGTCCGCGCAGCTCGCGGACGCTGATTGCGGTCGTCATCGTAACGGCACTGAGTGCCACTAGCAACGTGGTCCGGTGCTATATTCCGGCCATGCCCGAGGTAGTGACCCCTGCGCCGAAACCCCGCACCGGCCGAACCGCGCACGGCCGCCGACGGGTGCGCAGCGCCCTGGCGCTGGCCGCGCTCGAGCTCTTCGCCGCGCAGGGCTTCGAGGCGACCACCGTGGACCAGATCGCGGATGCGGCGGGCGTCGGTCGGCGCACGTTCTTCCGCTACTTCCGGTCCAAGGAGGACGTGGTGTTCCCCGGGCACGACGAGCGCCTGGCCGAGGTGGTCGAGCTGCTCGAGGGCGCCGACCCGGCGGCGGACCCGCTGGTGGTGCTCGGCCGCACCGCCGAGGTCGTGCTGGAGATGTACCTGGCCGAGCCGGAGGTCTCGCTCAAGCGGTTCGAGCTGACCCGCGAGGTCTCGGCGCTGCGCGACAAGGAGATCGCCAGCATCGACCGCTACCAGCGGGTGTTCGCTCGCTACCTGCGCGAGCGCTACGCGGGTGAGCCCGGCGGGGACCTGCGGGCCGCGGTGGCGGCCGCGGCGGTGGTCGCCGCGCACAACCACGTGCTCCGGCAGTGGTTGAAGAGCAGGGGGGAGCTCGACGCCAAGCGCCTGCTGCGCGAGGCGGTCGAGCAGGTCACCGCAGCGCTGTCCGACCGGCGGCCGGAGCCGTCGGTCGTCGAGGGGGAGGACGTGGTGGTGGGCGTTGTCCGCACCTCGGCCCCGGCGGGTGTGGTGCTCAAGCAGCTCGAGGACGCGCTCCGCGAAATCAGGTGAGGACGGCACTCAGTGCCGAAGTCGGTGTGCCCTCCCTTAAGTATCAATGTGATCGATTAGTTCAGTGTCAACTGAAAATCATTCGCCCGGCCGCGACCTGCGCGACAGGAGGGGGAATGCTGTTGATCAGCAGTCGATGTCGGCCGCCCGCAGCTCGCGGCGGACCACGTCCCAGTCCGGGTCGACGACCTCCGGCTGCACGCTTCCGACCCCGACGCCCTTGAACCCGCTGGAGGTCGCCACGCACACCACGGGGCCGTCGAACTCCTCGCGCGCCTGCCGGAACCCCGCCAGCCCGGCGGCGGAGGAGAGCTCGTACCAGAGCCCGGACCGCCCCAGGTCCTGCTGCGCCCGGGCCAGTTCCGCGTCGTCGACCAGCAGTGCTCGCCCGGAGCTCTCCCGGACCGCCACGGTCGCCCGGTAGCCGCCCACCGGGCAGTCGATCCCGTAGGCGTCGGTCGGTCCCACCTCGACCGAGGTGGCCGGGAGGCCGTCGGCGAGGGCGCGGTGCAGCGGTCCGCCAGCGGCGGGCTCGCAGGCGATCATCCGGGGAGTGGTGGGGGCGAGCCCCAGGCGGACGAGCTCGGCGAACCCCTTCCAGGCGCCGAAGAGCAGTTCGCCGTACCCGGTCGGCACGAACAGCGCGGCGGGGACGCCGATCTCGGCGAAGATCTCGTAGGCGATCGTCTTGTAGCCCTCCGGCCCGAACGCGTGGCCGGTGTGCGTGGTCGTGGAGTTGCTGACCGCGTGGAAGCCGGTCTCGGCGGCGATCCGGCGCAGCAGTGGCCAGCGCGCGGGAGTCGGCACTGACAGCACCACGGCGCCGTAGGACCGGACGAAGGAGTTGACGGCCGGGGGAGCGTCGGCCGAGGCCAGCACGATGCACCGCAAACCGGCGCGGGCCGCGTACGCGGCGGCTGAAGCGCCGTGGTTGCCCGAGGACGCGACCACGACGCCGGGTGCCCCGGCACCCACTGCCGCGCTCACCGCGACGCGGTTGAGCCGGTCCTTGTGGCTCCAGGTCGGATTCCGCGACTCGTCCTTGATGAGCACCCCGTCAGCGGGGATCTCGACCAGCGGCGTGCCGCCTTCGCCGAGACCGGGTGCTCGCAGCGGCGGCAGCAGCGGAGCCCACCGGTCCAACCCGCTGCCGACCGGCTGCTGGAACAACTCGCGCGGCACCCGGTCGTAGTCGTAGTCGACCTCGACGGGGTAGCTGGTGGTGTCGGTACTGGTCGTCGGGCAGCCGCGGGTCAGCGGCGGCCAGAGCGGGTAGCGAAGGTCCGGGTCACCCAGCGAGCGCTGCCCGGTGGCCAGCGACAGATCGTTCAGCACACCAGCAGACACTAGATCAACGTTGCCGGTCTACTCGCTCATGGCGCGGACGCGTTCGATCACCGGGGCGAAGACGTCCATGTAGGGGCCGTGGACCGCGTAGTAGGTGAAGCCGTAGCGCTCGTGGTTGGTCAGGACCTGCTCGGCCATCTGCTCGACCGTGCCGATGAAGACGAAGGGCGTGTCGAGCAGTTCGTCGACGGTCATGGTCTGCCCGCTCCGCTCCAGGAACTCCTCAGCGGCGGCACGGCGGTCGTCGGTGACCAGGACGGCTCGGGACAGCACCTGCCACTGCACCTGGTCGGCGCGGGCACCGGCGTGCTGGCGGGCGAAGCGGACCCGTTCACCGGTCTCGGCGGCGGTGCCGAGGCGCAGGGTGCCGGGCGGCTGCCCGGGGACCTGGAAGGCACCCGCGATGCCGATGACGTCGGCGGTGCGCGCGGCGATCCGCAGGATGCGGTCGCCGGTCCCGCCGACGATCAGCGGAGGTCCGTAGCCGCCGAAACCGGTGCGCTGGATCGGCCGCAGCGTGGGGATGCCGAAGTGCTCCCGGAGCGCGGCCTGCTGCTCGTAGCCGTCGGTGGCGAACAGCTCGGTCAGCTCGGCGATCAGCGATTCGAGCTGGTCGGCGCGGTCGCGGAACGGCCGCCACGGGATGCCGGCCGCGTCGAACTCCCACTTCATGTGCCCGGCGCCGAGCCCGACCTCCAGCCGCCCGCCGGTGAGCACGTCGGTGGTGGCGATCTCGCGGGCCAGCAGCGCGGGGTTCCAGAAGGGGGCGTTGAGCACCAGGGTGCCGACGGTGAGCCGCTCCGTCGCCTGCGCCGCGGCGACGAGGATGGGGAAGGGGGAGGCGGTGCCGAGGTGGTCACCGGCGAACACGGTGTCGTACCCGTGCTGCTCCGCGCGGCGGCAGGTGGCGGCGAAGGTCTCGGGGGAGTCGAGGCTGAAGACGTTGTAGGCGAAGCGGAATGCGGGCATGGGATCACGCTGCCGCAAGCGGGGTGGCCTGGCCACTGGTTCTCGACGAGGCGAACCACAGCTCCGGTTTTATTATTTCTTTCGTTTCAGTGTTAACTAAAAAGAAATCTCCGGAAGGCGCACCTGCACCAAAAACGCCTGGACCGGAGGTCAGCTCGAAGCGGATGGGGCCATGCCCCACCACAGCAGGTCGATCAGCTTCGCGGTGGGTTCGCGCCAGTCGGAGGTGGGGTCGAGGTAGAGCAGTCCGCCCAGGGCGCGCAGGACCGTTTCCGGGTCCAGGTCGCGGCGGACGGCTCCCGCCTCGACGTTGGCCTGCACCAGCGCGCTCACCGCGCCGAGCATCGCCCCGTGGGCCTTCGTCAGCATCTCGCTGTGCGAGGAGATCGCGGCGCCGAGGGCTTTGGCCAGGCCGCGCTTGGTCATCATGTAGCGGACCAGGTGCTCGGTGATCCAGGTCCGGAAGGCCTGCTCCGGGGGGTGCTGGGCGAGCAGGTCGGGCACGACGTCGACCAGGTGCTGCAGTTCGCGCTGGTAGACGGCGATGACGAGCGCTTCCGGGTTGGCGAAGTGCCGGTACACCGTGCCGACGCCGACCCCGGCCTGCTTGGCGATGGCGTTGAACGAGATCTCGCCGCAGGTGGCCAGCGCGGTCGCGGCCGCGGTGAGGATCCGCTCGTGGTTGCGGCGGGTGTCCGCGCGCCGGGGGCTGACTGAGCCCGTCGTCATCGTCCCTCCACGTTCGCCGCCTGCCCCCTGGAATGTAGTGCACGGTCCGCGCGGGTTCCGGCAAGCTGCAACCGGGTGGTCGTTTGCGGACCGGATAATTATCCGCTAGCGTCGATCGCACGACCGGACCGGTTCAGGTCCGGCCTTGATCTCCACACCACTCCCACCACGACCATCCACGCACCGCGGGCACCCCAGGGGTCGGTCCGCGGGAAAGGGACCCAGTGGACATCTCAATCGACATCAACGGCACGACCGAGCGGCTCGACGTCGATCCCGGCGTGACGCTCCTGGATGCGCTCCGGGAGCAGCTCGGCGTGACCGGCCCGAAGAAGGGCTGCGACCGCGGCCAGTGCGGTGCCTGCACCGTGCACGTCGGCGGTCGGCCCGTGCTCTCGTGCCTCACCCTGGCCGCCGCCGTCAAACAGCCGGTGACGACCGTGGAAGGCCTGGCCGAGGAGGGGCAGCTGCACCCGGTCCAGCAGGCGTTCGTCGACCAGGACGCGCTGCAGTGCGGGTTCTGCACCTCCGGTCAGATCATGTCGGCCGTCGCGGCGGTCGAGCAGGACGTCGAGGACGTCCGCGAGTTCATGTCCGGCAACCTCTGCCGCTGCGCGGCCTACCCGAACATCGTCGCGGCGGTTGACCAAGCGAGGCGGTCCGATGCGTCCCTTTGAACTGACTGCGCCCCCGACGGTCGAGGCGGCGCTGGCCGAACCGGGTGCGTTCCTGGCCGGTGGCACCACGCTGGTCGACCTGATGAAGCTCGACGTCCTCACCCCGGCCCAGGTCGTGGACATCAACGAGCTGCCGCTGCGCGGCATCGACACCGGCGACGGGCTGCGGATCGGTGCGCTGGAGCGGATGAGCGACGTCGCGGCGCACCCCGGGGTGTACCCGGTGATCTCCAGGGCGCTGCTGCTGAGCGCTTCCCAGCAGTTGCGGAACATGGCCAGCATCGGCGGGAACCTGATGCAGCGGACCCGGTGCACGTACTTCCGCGATGTCGCGGTGCCGTGCAACCGCCGGGAGCCGGGCAGCGGGTGCCCGGCGATCTCCGGGGCGAACCGGATGCACGCCATGCTGGGCACCAGCGACGCGTGCGTGGCGACGCACGCCAGCGACCTGGCGGTGGCGCTGGTCGCGCTCGACGCGCAGGTGCGGTTGGTCAGCGCCGAGGGGAGCCGCCTGGTCCGGTTGGCCGACTTCTACCGGATGCCGGGGGACGCGCCCGAGGTCGAGACCGACCTGCGTCCCGGTGAGCTGATCAGCGAGGTCGTGGTGCCCCGGCTGGACTGGGCGTCGCGGTCGACCTACGTCAAGGTGCGGGACCGGCAGTCCTACGAGTTCGCGCTGTGCTCGGCCGCGGTGGCGTTGGACGTGCGGGATTCCCGCATCGTCGATGCGCGGGTGGCGGTCGGCGGGGTGGCGACGGTGCCGTGGCGGCTGCCCGCGGTGGAGGAGGCCCTGCGTGGTGCTCCGGTGGCGCAGGCGTCCTTCGAGGACGCGGCGTCGCTGGCGGCGGAGGGGGCCCGGCCGTTGTCCGGCAACGGGTTCAAGGTGCCGCTGGTGAAGCGGACCGTGGTCCGCGCACTGCTCGAACTGACCGAAGGGAGCAGCCTGTGACCAGTCGGCTGGACGGTCCGCTGAAAGTCACCGGGCAGGCCAAGTACGGGGCGGACCACAACTTCCCGGGCATGGCGTACGGGTACCTGGTGCTCAGCACCACCGCGCACGGCGAGATCGAGTCCATGGACGTCGCGGCGGCCGAGCGCGCTCCGGGGGTACTCGGGGTGTACACGCCGTTCGACCCGCTGGAGCTGAACAAGGCGAAGTCCCCGTTGTTCGGCGAGTCCTGGGTGCCGCTGCAGGACCGGGAGGTCACCTACTACGGCCAGCCGATCGGTTTCGTGGTGGCCGAGACCTTCGAGCGGGCTCGGGACGCGGCGATGCTGGTGGGGGTCACCTACCGGGAGCGTCCGGCGGTGACGTCGTTGGAGGAGGGGCTGGCGACGGCTGAGGACGCGCCGGGTACCGAGGACGTCGAGGTGCTGGCGGAGGGCGTGGAGTCGATCGAGGACGCCTTCGCGGCCAGCAGCGTGGTGGTGGAGGCGACCTACCGCACGGCGACGCAGAACCACGCCGCGATGGAGCCGCACTCGGCGGTGGCGGTGTGGGAGGACGGTCTGCTGACCGTCTACAGCGGCAACCAGGGCTCGGACCTGCAGGCCGCCGAGCTGGCGAGTGCGCTGGGCGTGGAGGTCGCCTCGGTGCGCGCGCTGAACCCGTTCGTGGGTGGGGCTTTCGGTGGCAAGGGGCGCACTTCGGCGCCGGCGTACTTGGCTGCTGCGGCGGCGCGGGCGCTCGGGCGGCCGGTGAAGGCGGCGTTGACGCGGGAGCAGGTGTTCACCGCGACCGCGGGGCGTGCCGCGACGGTGCAGAAGGTTGCCCTGGGTGCGGCTGAGGACGGCACGTTGGTCGCGGTGCGGCACGACTCGTGGTGCAGCACCGCGGCGGACCGCTCGTTCGTGGAGCCGACTTCGCACGGCACGTCGCGGGAGTGGTACGCGACGCCGAACCTGGCGGTCAGCCAGAAGATCGTGCCGCTGCACATCCCGCCGACCACGTTCATGCGGGCGCCGGGGGAGGCGCCGGGGTCGTTCGCGTTGGAGAGCGCGATCGACGAGCTGGCGGTGGAGCTGGGGGTGGATCCGATCGAGCTGCGCCGGCGGAACAGCTCGATCGCGCCGCCGGGCAAGGACTTGCAGTGGTCCAGCAAGCACCTCGACGAGTGCTTCCAGATCGGTGCGGAGCGGTTCGGGTGGGCGCAGCGGTCGCCGCGTGGTCGGGAGGACGGGGATTGGCTGGTGGGCATGGGGGTGGCCACGGCGATGTTCCCCGCGCTGCGGTTCCCGGCCACCGTGGAGATCACCTTGCGAGCGGATGGGAGCGCGGTGATCTCGACCAGTGGTGCGGACCCGGGGACGGGTCTGCTCACGGTGCTGGCTCTGGTGGGGGCGGAGTCGCTGGCCGTTCCGGTGGAGCGGATCACGCCGCGGCTGGGGGATTCGCGGTTCCCGCCGGGCGGGATGTCGGGTGGTTCGACTGCCACGGCGAGCGCGGGTTCGGCGGTGATGGTCGCCGCGACCGAGGCGATCGATGCGCTGCTGGCCCTGGCCTCGGGGCCGGGTGCGCCGTTCGAGGGGGCGGAGGTGTCCTACGAGGACGGTCGGGTGCTGGGGCCGGGTGGTCGTTCGCTGGGCTTCGGCGAGGTGCTGCGGGCGGTGGGCCGGGAGTCGTTGTCGGTAACCGGTTCGTCGGGTCCGGGTGAGGAGCTGACCAAGCACTCGTTCAGCTCGTTCGGGGCGCAGTTCTGCGAGGTGCGCGTGCACAAGTGGACGCGCGAGGCGCGGTTGTCGCGGATGCTCGGGGTGTTCGACTGCGGGCGGATCATCAATGAGAAGGCGGCGCGCAGCCAGGCGCTGGGCGGGATGATCTGGGGTGTGTCGGCGGCGCTGCACGAGGCGTTGGAGATCGAGGGCAGTGGGCGGCTGGCCAACGGTGATTTCGCCGGTTACCTGGTGCCGGTGAACGCCGACATCCCCGAGGCCGAGGTGGAGTTCGTCCGGTACCCGGACACGCTGCACAACGCGGTCGGGTCGAAGGGGCTGGGCGAGATCGGCACGGTCGGCGTGGCGGCGGCGGTGGCCAACGCGGTCTACAACGCCACGGGGATCCGGGTCCGCCACATCCCGATCACCATCGAGGACCTGTTGGTGGAGTAGTGCCGGGGTGGTGGTGCGGCTGGCCGGGGTGGCCAGCCGCACCATCGGCTTCAGCGGTGGCGTTGTGCTGCGCGGGCGTGGGCGTGGGTGAGCAGCGTCAGGGCTTGTTCGGCGGTGCGGGGTCCGGGGTTGAGGATGGAGATCCAGCCCTGGGTGGCGTAGACGGGGTGGGGGAGGACCTGGTCCAGGGCGGTGTAGTCGAACTCGTCGTGGTGGCTGGCGTGCGCGGCGGGGGTGTGGCCGATGAGCTGCTGGAAGGCGGCGCGGCCGACGTTGATGTTGAGGCGGTGCACGCCGGGGCGGTTGAGGTTCGATGCGGTGTCGAACCCGGGGTGGTCCTTGGTGACGATCGTGGCGAACGGGAAGTCGCGGTCGGCGGGGGCGCGGCCGTCCGGGTTGTGGTGGATGAAGGTGTCGCCCCAGGCGATCTCGGGGGCGCCGCTGGCCGCGTCGACGGTGTCGGCGACGACGCCGGGTAGGCCGCGGGCGTGCTCGATGATGTCGGCTTCGGTGAGGCCGGTGTTCTCGCTGGTGCTCATGTCCTTCAACTTTATCGTTGAAGTGCTTCTTGAGACTTCTGTCGGCGATCACCGGCCCGCCGGGCCCCGACCCTCAAATCGCGGTGGCGGGTCAGTCGTACCCGCGGATCAGGTGGCTCTCGTCCAGGTCGTCGGGGTCGAGCTCGGTGCGGTCCTGGGCCGGGAGGTGGAGGTCGTCGCGGTCCGGGTCGAAGGAGTCGTAGCGCTGGTGGGCGGTGAGTGGATCGGAGAGCGTCATGCCCAGCTCCTTTCGGCGCGGAAGTGATTGCCCGATGGTGCTTCCCGGTACTGGAGATCGCATGGCGACCCGCTCGGGGACTGATCGGAATCGCCCGGTTGAGCAGTCGTTGATCAGCCTGGATATTGATCTCTATCATTTCAGTGTTGGTTAAAATTAAACCGCACCCATGGAACTCGCCACCACACGCGGAAAAACCGCATGGACAGCGGTCAGCTCCGCGGGGTGAGGCGGGTTCCGCTGCGGGGGCCGAGGTACCGGCCGTCCTCGACGACGGTGCGGCCGCCCAGGCACACCCACGGGATGCCGGTCGGCTGCCGCAGCGGGTCCTGGTAGTCGCCGCGGTCGCGGACGGTGCGCGGGTCGAAGGCGACGAGGTCGGCGACCTTGCCGGGGGCGATCAGGCCGCGGTCGGGGATGTTGAAGACCTGCGCTGGCAGCCAGGTCATCCGGTGCACGGCTTCGGGCAGGGTGAGGACCTGGCGGTCGCGGGTGTAGCGGCCGAGGACGCGGGGGAAGGTGCCGGTCAGGCGGGGGTGCGGTCGGCCGCCGGTGCCGGGCGGCAGGCCGTCGGAGCCGATGGCGGTGCGCGGGTCGGCCAGGGCGAGCTCGAGGTCGTCCTCGTGCATGCTGAAGTGGATCATCGCGGCGCGCAGCCGTTCGGTGACCAGGACGTCGATGAGGGCGTCGACGGGTTCGGCGCCGGTGGCCTCGGCGATCTCGGCGAGGGTGCGGCCTTCGTGGCGGTGGCTGGCGGTGGTGGCGATCTGGACGCGGTCCCAGCTGGTGGTCGCGGTGACGGCGGCGGCGATCTCGGCGCGGGCGGTCGGGCGGGTCAGTCTGGTGAGGATCTCCTCGGGGCTGCCGGTGAGGTAGTGGCTGGGCAGCAGGGCGGTGAGCATCGTGGAGGACGCGGTGTAGGGGTAGACGTCCTGGTGGACGGTCTGGCCGTGCTGGCGGGCGCGGTCGAGCCGGTCGAGGGCGGCGCGCATGGTGCCCCAGTTGCGGGCGCCGGTGACCTTGAGGTGGGAGATGTGGGTTCGTCCGGCGACGGCGCCGATGCGCAGGGCTTCGTCGAGGGAGTCCAGCAGGGCGTCGCCCTCGTTGCGCATGTGCGTGACGTAGTGGCCGCTGCCGCCGAGGACGGTGGCGAGGTCGGTGAGCTCGTCGGTGGTGGCGAAGACGGCGGGTGGGTAGATCAGGCCGCTGGACAGGCCGAAGGCGCCGGCGGTCATGCCTTCTTCGAGGGCGGCGCGCATGGTGCGGCGGGCGTGGTCGTCGGGGGCCGCGTCGGTCATGCCGGTGGCGGCGATGCGGAGGGTGCCGTGGCCGACCAGCGGGCAGTAGTTGGTGACGTAGCCGGCGGCGTCGGTGGCGGCGAACAGGTCGTGGAAGCCGGTCCAGGTGAGCTGCAGGGGTGGGAAGAGGCGTTGCAGGAAGGTGGCCAGGGTGTCGTGGTGCTGGTGGCTGCGCGGGGCGAGGCTGAAGCCGCAGTTGCCGACGATCTCGGTGGTGGTGCCCTGGTGGATCTTGGTGGTGTCGTCGGTGGGCAGCAGGGGTGCGTTGTCGGCGTGGGAGTGGACGTCGATGAAGCCGGGGGCCAGGACCAGGCCGGTGAGGTCGCGGCGGGGGATCTCGGGTGGGAAGGCGCCGGGGGTGTCGACGGCGGCGATGCGGTCGTGGTGGAGCAGGACGTCGGCGGGGCGCAGCGGGGCGGTGGTCCCGTCGGCGAGGTGGGCTCCGGTGAGCAGCAGTTCGGTCACGGTGGTGGCCTCCGGGTGCGGGGGAATATCCGGGCTTGTGCGATGTTGTCGGGGGTAGTTGTCGATTTCCAGGGGTGTGCGGTGCACGGTGAGTACAAGGTTCCCGGTGGGAAGCTGGTCGTGGTCGATCTGGACGTGGTGGACGGCCGGTTGTCCGGGGTGCGGGTCAGCGGTGACTTCTTCCTGGAGCCGGACGAGGCGCTGGAGTCGATCAACGCGGCGTTGACCGGGGCGCCGGTGGACGCGGGTGCCGAGGAGCTGGCCGCTCGAATCCACAGTGGACTGCCGGTGGGTGCGCGGTTGGTGGGGTTCGACGCGGAGGCGGTCGTGGTGGCGGTGCGGCGGGCGTTGTCGCGGGCCTCGGACTGGGGTGATCATGAGTGGCGGTTGGTGCACGACGGGCCGCAGACGCCGTTGATGCACATGGCGTTGGACCAGGTGCTGGCCGAGGAGGTGGGTGCGGGTCGGCGGGCTCCGACGTTGCGGTTCTGGGAGTGGGCGGCGCCGTCGGTGATCATCGGCAGCTTCCAGTCGGTGCGCAACGAGGTGGACCTGGAGGGGGCGCGGCGGCACGGGATCGAGGTGGTGCGGCGGATCACCGGTGGTGGGGCGATGTTCGTGGAGCCGGGCAACACGGTGACGTACTCGCTGTACGCGCCGGCGTCGTTGGTGGCGGGGATGAGCTTCGCGGAGTCGTACGCGTTCCTGGACGACTGGGTGCTGGGTGTGCTGCGGGAGTTGGGGTTGAACGTGTGGTACCAGCCGTTGAACGACATCGCCTCGGATGCGGGCAAGATCGGTGGGGCGGCGCAGAAGCGGTTGGCCTCGGGTGCGGTGCTGCACCACGTGACGATGTCCTACAGCATCGACGTGGACAAGATGGGCGAGGTGCTGCGGGTGGGCAAGGAGAAGTTGTCGGACAAGGGGGTGGCGAGCGCGAAGAAGCGGGTGGATCCGCTGCGGCGGCAGACCGGCTTGGCGCGCGAGGTGGTCATCGACCGGCTGGTTGGTGGGTTCCGGAACCGGTTCGGGTTGGTAGAGGGTCCGGTGACCGGTGCTGAGCGCGCGCGGGCGCAGGAGTTGATCGAGTCGAAGTTCGCGACTCGGGAGTGGTTGTTGCGGGTGCCGTGAGGCTCAGGTGAGCAGTTCGGGGATGCCCGGGGTGCTGCGCTTGCGGCGGAGCCAGACCTGGCGGGTGCCGTCGGAGTAGAGCAGGACGCGGGAGAGTTCCCAGCCGGAGAACTCGGCGTGGATGCTGAGCTGGGTCGCTGCGCTCAGGCGGGTGATCCCTGGTGGGAGGCGCAGCGGGCGGTACTCCCAGTCGGGGTCGGTGTTGGTCCCTCCTGCGGGTGGGGTCATGGTGTCACCACCTGGTATCCGGCGCCGTTGGCGGAGGCGATGTAGAGCGTTCCGGTGTCTGGGTCGACTGCGACGCTGTTGGGTTGGGTGATGGTGGGCAGCCGGTGGCGTTCGCGTGGTTCACCGCCGGCGATGTCGTAGCCGACGATTTCGTTGGTCGCGGTCAGTGTGACCCAGGCTAGGTCGCGGGTGGGGTCGTAGGCGAGGCCGTAGGGGGCGCCGGGGACGGGGTAGCGCTGCTTCATTACCAGGGGGTCGGTGCTAAAGGCGAGGAGTTCCTGGCCTCGGGTGTCGATGGTGAGGATGCGTCCGTAGCGGTCCTGGACGGCGTTGGTGGCACCCTTCCCGGCGCGCAGGCCTGCGCCTTTGTCGCCGGTGGTGGGGTTGATGGGGGTCAGGGCGGTGGTGAGGCGGTCGAGGACGTAGAGGTCCTGGGGGGTGGGCAGGAGCTGGGCGGGGCCTTGGAAGTTGTCGGCGGTGGCGGTGGGGGTGCCGTTGCGCAGGATGGTGACGGTGGGTGGGGTGCGCAGGGCGACGGCGGTGCGTTCGGTGTCGAGGTCGACGGCGTGGACTGGTCCGCCGGGCACGGGGGTGGTCGTGGTGTGGGCGGTGCGCAGGTCGGTGCGGGCGATCTCGTTGGTGTCGGGCAGGGCGGTGAGGAGTTGGCCGCTGTGGGTGAGTTGGAGGGTGGCGGGGGCGCTGGGCAGGGTGGTGGTCTGCTGGGCGCCGGTGGTGGTGTTGGTGAGGGTGAGGGTGGGTCCGCTGGCCAGCACGAGGGTGTGGGTGGTGGGGTCGTAGGCGGTGTGCTGGGTGGGTGGTGCGGGGTGGGTGGTTCCGGCGGGTGTGGTGCTGGTGGGGGGTGAGGTGGCTGGGGTGGCGGCGGTGAGGGTGTCGGTGACCTGGAGGGGGTCGTTGGGTTTGTCGGTCGCGCAGCTGGTGAGCAGGGTGGCGATCAGGCACGGGATGACCAGACGGCGCAACGAGGCCCTCCTTGGTGGTGCTGGCCCGCGGGTGGCGGGTGGTTGTTGGTTCCAGCATCCCTGATGGCCGGTTGGGGGGTGTGGTGTGGTCAGGGTTGGGGTGGGGTGTCGGTGGGTGCGCTGATGTCGTCGAGGGCGGCGCGGATGGCGGGTGGGAGGGTGAGGTCTTCGGATGCGAGGGCGGTTCGGAGCTGGCTGGTGGTGCGGGTGCCGAGGACGGGGGCGGTGACGCCGGGGCGGTCGCGGACCCAGGCGAGGG
Source organism: Saccharopolyspora sp. NPDC000359 (assembly GCF_040300525.1). Lineage (NCBI taxonomy): Bacteria > Bacillati > Actinomycetota > Actinomycetes > Pseudonocardiales > Pseudonocardiaceae > Saccharopolyspora > Saccharopolyspora sp. NPDC000359. The sequence goes on from NZ_JBEPDU010000011.1 coordinate 114,166, forward strand.
CGACGTGGGCGGGTGGGGTGCCGAGTCCTTCGGCGGCGGTGAGCACGGCGTGCACGATGCGGGCGGCGCGTTCGGTGCGGTGGTGTTCGACGTAGCTGGCCAGGGGGCCGGCGCCGCGGGAGTCGGCGGGGGTGGCGTTGCGGTACTTGCCGGTGAGGACGCCGCGGCCCAGGGGTGCCCAGGCGAGCAGGCCGATTCCGTGGTGGTGGGCTGCGGGGATGACTTCGCGTTCGGGGGTGCGGTCGAGCAGGGAGTACTCGTGCTGGGTGGAGATGAGTGGGGTGCGGGTGGGGTGGGCGCGTTGGTGGGTGGCGGCGGTGGCCAGTTGCCAGCCGGCGTAGTTGGCGGTGCCGGCGTAGCGGACGCGGCCGGTGGTGGTGGCGGTGTCGAGGGCGGCGAGGGTTTCGTCGAGGGGGACGGCGGGGTCCCAGGCGTGGAGTTGCCAGAGGTCGATGTGGTCGGTTTGCAGGCGGCGCAGGGAGTCGTCGAGGGCGGCGAGCAGGGAGCCGCGGGAGGCGCCGCCGCCGAAGGGGCCGGGTTTGCGGCGGGCGGCGGCGGTGGTGGCCAGGACGATTTCGTCGCGGGGGATGTGGTGGGTGAGCAGGTCGCCGAGGATGGTTTCGGCGTGACCGTCCTGGTAGACGTCGGCGGTGTCGACGAGGGTGCCGCCGGCGTCGTGGAAGGTCGACAGTTGTTCGGCGGCTTGGTCGGCGTCGGTGTCGAGTCCCCAGGTCATGGTGCCGAGGGCGAGGCGGGAGACGCGGAGGCCGCTGCGGCCGAGTTGTCGGTGTTCCACGGTGGGGAGGGTATTCGGTGCGGGGGTGTTGGTCGGTGAGGTTGGGGCGGCGGGTCTGCGGTGGGGTGTGCTGGATCACAGGGGTGGTTGTTGCGGTGGGTGGTCGGGTGGTCGCTGGCCTGGGGGGTGGGGTGGCGTTCGGGTGAGGTGGGGGATGCTGCAAGATTTGGGGCGCTCTTCCCGGTTGCCCTGCTGTGGGGGTGTGTTCCGGGGTCGTCGGTGACTGTGTTCTGGAGTGGGTTTCGTTGTCGTGGTTGCAGGCCATGGTGTTGGCCGTGGTCCAGGGGTTGACCGAGTTCCTGCCGATCTCGTCGTCCGGGCACCTGCGGATCGTGTCGGAGTTGTTCTTCGGTGCGGATGCGGGTGCGTCGTTCACCGCGGTGACGCAGATCGGCACGGAGTTGGCGGTGGTGGTCTTCTTCGCCAAGGACATCGTGCGGTTGGTGGCGGTGTGGTTCCGCGGGTTGGTCGACGCTGGGGTGCGGCGGACGCAGGACTACCGGTTGGCGTGGTACGTGGTCGTGGGCAGCATCCCGATCGGGGTGCTGGGGTTGTTGTTCCAGGACTACATCCGCTCGTCGTTGCGGAGCTTGTGGATCACCGGGGCGATGTTGATCGTGTTCGGTGTGCTGATGGGGTTGGCTGAGCGGTTCGGGCGGCAGCGGCGGGGTCAGGACCGGTTGCAGTTGCGCGATGGTGTGGTGATGGGGTTGGCGCAGTCGTTGGCGCTGGTGCCGGGGGTGTCGCGGTCGGGTGGCACGATCACGGCGGGGTTGACGTTGGGCCTGGACCGGCCGACGGCGGTGCGGTTCTCGTTCCTGCTGGCGATTCCGGCGGTGTTCGCGGCGGGGTTGTCGGAGATCCCGCACGTGTTCGAGGCGTCCTCGCATGGTCTGCAGCCGTCGGCGGCGCAGATGGTGGTGGCCACGGTGGTGGCGGGGTTGGTGGGGTACGCGGTGATCGCGTGGTTGTTGCGGTTCGTGCAGCGGCACAGCGTGTACCTGTTCGTGTGGTACCGGATCGTGCTGGGGTTGGTGGTGTTCGGGCTGTTGGGTTTCGGGGTCATGCAGCCCTGAGCGGTGGTTTTCGGTGGATCGCGGTCCGTGCCCGGTGGGTGCGGGCCGCGTTCGTTCCGGGGTGGCCTACCCTCGGCGGGCGTGGCGACTCTTGTCTTGGTGCGGCATGCGCGTTCATCGGCCAACGGTTCGGGGATCCTGGCGGGCCGGTCGGCCGGTGTGGGGTTGGACGAGACCGGTGTGGGGCAGGCCGCGGGGTTGGCGGGGCGGTTGGCGGGGGTGCCGCTGCGGGAGGTGGTGGTTTCGCCGTTGCAGCGCTGCCAGCAGACCGTGGCCGGGTTGGTGGCTGAGCGGGGCTTGTCGCCGGTGGTGGAGCCGGATTTGGCCGAGGTGGATTACGGGGAGTGGACCGGCCGCAAGATCAGCGAGTTGACCCAGGAGCCGTTGTGGCGGGTGGTGCAGCAGCACCCGTCGGCGGCGGTGTTCCCGGGTGGTGAGGGCTTGGCGCAGGTGCAGGCGCGGGCGGTGGCCGCGGTGCGGGCGCATGACCGGGGGTTGGGGGCTGATGAGGTGTGGTTGGCCTGCACGCACGGTGATGTGATCAAGGCGGTGTTGGCCGATGCGCTGGGGATGCACCTGGATGCGTTCCAGCGGATCGTGGTGGATCCGTGTTCGGTGAGCGTGGTGCGCTACACCGAGACGCGGCCGTTCGTGGTGAAGGTCAACGACACCGGTGGGGATGTGTCGGCGTTGCTGCCGCCGGAGGGGTCGGCTGCTTCGGATGCGGTGGTGGGTGGTTCGACCGGGGGTTCGGCGGTCTGAGGGTCAGGCGCGCAGGTGCACGACGTGGCAGCGGGTGTCGGCGGGCAGGGTCTGGTGGGTGCCGCCGGTGAAGCGGATGCGGACGTGCTGCTGGGTGTCGGGGGTGACTTGTTCGACGATGCCGACTGGGCCGATGGGGCCGTGCAGGCGGATGGGGTCGCCGGGCAGCAGTTCGTCGGCGCGGACGCGTTCGCGGTTGACCGCGGGGGAGGTGGGGCGCAGCCACCGGGTGGTGGCGTACCAGGCGGTGCAGGTCAGCGCGGGTAGGGCTGCCGGTAGCCAGGTGGCGAGGTCGATGAGTGCGAAGCCGGAGGCGGCGCCGGCCAGTGCGGCCCACACGCCGGAGCTGATGGGGTGGCGGCCCAGTTGCAGCCAGCCGGTGGTGCGGATGGTGCCGTCGGGTCGTTGACCGCGTGGTGGTGGGGGCAGTTCGTCGGGGAAGTCGAAGTCGTCGGCGTCGAGGTTGTCGCGGGTGGTGTCCTGCGGTGCGGTCTTGCCCAGTGGTTCGCGCGCGTCGGTGTGGATGGCGGCGATCTCCGTGGTGACCTCGGCTGGGTTGAGCTTGGGGCTTGGCGCTGCGGGTCGCGGGGGCGGGGTGGGGTCGGTGCGCAGGGGTGTGTCGAAGCGGGCGGTTCCGGGGTTGAGCAGGGTGTTGAGCATCGAGACCTCGGTGTCGCGGCGGTGTCCGCAGGTCGGGCAGCTCAGCGCGACCCCGGTGGGGGCCTGCTGGTCGGCTGTGGTGGTCAGCGGTCCGTGCCCGATGGGGCATCGTGGCGCGTAGGGCCCGTTCTCGAGGATGTGCAGGGCGCTGGTGCGGTCGGTGTCGGGGTTCACCATCGCGTGGTCCACCTCAGCTCGCCGTCGTCGTCGCGTTCGCAGCGGGCCGCCGCGCCGCTGGGGGTGCGGGCGACGTCGCCTTCGTGGGAGCAGTGCTCTTTCTCGGTGACCACTGGCACCCAGTCCTCGTCGTCGTCGTGGTCGTCGGAGGTGCGGGTGGTGGTCGGGGTGGGGGTGGGTTGCTCCTGGTGGTGGTTGGGTCGGGGGCGTGGCGGCGGGGGTGTGGGCCGCTGCGTAGTTGTGGTTGTGGTTGTCGTGGTGGTGCGGGTGGTTGTGGTTGGGGGCGTGGTGGGTCCTGGCTGGGTGGTGGTCGTGGTGGGTGTCGGCGTGGTGGTCGGGACTGGTGGTGCGGGCGGTGGGGGAGCCGCGGGCAGGGGTGCGGGGTGGGCGAGTTCGGGGCTCGCGGAGGTGGGCAGGGCGCTGATGCCCGTGGCGGCGGTGGCGGCCAGTAGCGCGGTGGCGGGCAGCAGCCTGATGGCCAGCGGGGTGCGCCACCACCAGCGGCGCAGCGGTGCGGGGGTCTCGGCTGGCAACGGATGTCTCCTTCTCGCGTTGGTGCCGTGTTGTCCCCGACCGGCGGGGCGAATCGTAGCGAATTCGTCACGATTCCGTGTCCGCCGGGCAAACCGGAGCGCCCCCGCCGCCGCTGTTCCCGGTGCGCACACCGCTGCTCGGGGCCGAATGTGATCTCCACCTCGGTGGTGGCGAAAAGTCCTGCCGTGAGCGGGAAAGGCACGCGTGACCACGAGGCGTCACAGCCCGACCGCCGGGGTCGTGAGCGCGAAACGGTGCTGGAACACTGTTACGCGCTCACGACGGGCTTTGTGGACAGTCCACAGCAGAGCGTGATCTCACCTCTGCGCGCGGTGTTGGTGGTAGCCAAGCTGGCCCCGGGTGGCCGCCACGATCACCAGTGCCAGGGCGGTGCAGGCCAGTACTGGTCCCCAGCTGCGCACGAAACCGGGGAACATCGCTGTTACCAGCACCGCCGAGGCGCTGTTGAAGCCGGCGTGCAGCAGGATGATCAGCAGCAGGCCCTGCCGGGTCCGGTTGAACACCCAGGTGATGACGGTGCTCAGCGCCACCGCCAGCAGCAGGAACCTGACCAGGAAGGCCACTGTGACCGGTTGACCGGCCCACTCGGTCAGGAACAGTGGCAGGTGCCATCCTGCCCACAGCGGCCCGAGGATCAGCGTGCCCAGCAGGGGCCCGTGCCGCTGCTGGTAGCGCACCAGCGCGAAGTCCCGCCACCCCGGCTCCTCGGCGAGTCCTGAGGTCAGCACCTGCAGCACCAGCATGAGCAGGTAGGTGGTCAGCAGTCCGGCCGTGGGCGGGGTCAGCGCCTGCAGCGCGCCCGGGAGCACCAGCATCCCGGCCAGGATGACCGCGGGGAACACCACCAGCACCAGCGCGTACCAGCGGGCGCCCAGGCGCCAGGTCAGCAGGCGGCGTCGCCACGCCCGCAGGCCAGCGCGGCCTTCGGTGAGGTAGGTGACCAGGCAGGCCGCGGCCAGCGGTCCCAGGTAGGCGCCGGGCAGGATCCCGGCCAGCTGCGTGCTGCCCGCCAGCTGGGGGAAGTGCAGCGGCAGCACGCCGAGCCCGTTGGCGCCGAGCACGTAGGGCGTCCAGGCCAGCCAGCTGATGGCGTAGGCCAGCGTGAAGAACGCGGTCAGCGGACGGCGTGCCACCACCCGCTGCCACCTCGGTGGCGCGGTGATTTCTGTTGTCATGCCCGGCAAGCTAGTTCCGCCCAGGTGGTGCGGCGATGGTGCTGAGGAGAGGGTTGGGGGTGTCGTTGACGCCACCTGGGGCTCGTGGGCGAGCTGCGTGGCATCAGCGGGAGGGGCGCCTGGCTCGCGCTGGAGCCAGCTCAGCCGCCGGGCGCGGTGGGTGGGCTGGCTATGCGGAGATGCGTTGCTGGTCGGGTGGTTGCCGGTGCGTGGCGGCGGCGCGGCGCAGTTCGTCGAGGGACAGGCCCACCGCGTCGGCCAGTGCGGCGACCGTGAAGAACGCCGGGGTGGGGATCCGGCCCTTCTCGATCTTGCGCAGCGTCTCGGTGGAGATCCCCGCGGTGGCGGCGATCTCGACCATGCTGCGCTCGCCGCGCGCCTCCCGCAGGGCCTGGCCCAGCAGCTCGCCCCGGCGCAGCTCGTGCTCGGTGAGCGGTTCACGCACCATGACCGTGATACTAATATCGGTATAGTTATTGGGCCAGTGTCAGTGTTGCTGGAGCCACCCCGTGATCGAGCTCAAGACCGCCACCGAGATCGACGCCCTGCGCCAAGCCGGTCGCGCCGCCGCCCGCACCCTGCGCGTCGTGCGCGAGCACGCCCAGGTCGGCACCACGCTGCGCGAGCTCGACGAACTCGCCCGCGCCACCCTCGCCGAGGCCGGTGCCCGGCCGGTGCTGCTGGGACACCACCCCCGCTGGGCGCCCACGCCGTTCCCCGGCGCGATCGCCACCTCGGTCAACGACGCCCTCGTCCACGGCATCCCGGACCGCACCCGCCTGTCCGACGGTGACCTGCTCGGCCTCGACTGCGCCGCCGCGGTCCACGGCTGGGTCGCCGCCGCCGCGACCACCTTCCCGGTCGGCACCGCCCAGCCCGCTGACACCGCCCTGGTGGAGGCAGCCGAGCAAGCCCTGGCCGATGGCATCGCCGCCGCCCAGCCCGGGGCACGCCTCGGCGACCTCTCCCGCGCCATCGGCGTGCTCGCGCGCAGCGCGGGATGCGGCCTGCCCAGTGGGCTGGGCGGGCACGGCATCGGCCGCGCCCTGCACGAGGCACCGCCGGTGCCCAACGACGGCCGCCCCGGCCAGGGCGTGCCGCTGCGCCCTGGTCTGGTGCTGACGGTCGAACCGGTGCTGCTGGCCGGGGGTGCCGACGCCACCCGCACCGACGACGACGGCTGGACGGTACGCACCGGCGACGGCAGCCGCGCCGCCCACGTCGGCCACACCGTGGCCATCACCACCGGGGGACCGCGCATTCTCACCGCACCCTGAAAACCATTCCACCCCAAACGTGGCAAAGAGGATTCTTGGAATCACGGCGAGGCCGTGAACGCCCGAAGGCGGCGACGCGTCAACCGACCGAAGGTCCTTTTCACCCCGCCGTGGGGATGATCAACAACACATGCGACGGCGCGTGCTCATCCGGATACTGGGAATTGTCGATCACGCCACCGAGGAATTGTCCCGAGGAAACATGAAGAAGCATTTCGCCTTCGTCAACGTGCCCGCCGCCGGACACGTCAACCCCACCCTGCCGCTGGTGGGTGAACTGCTGCGCCGCGGCCACCGGGTCAGCTACGCGGTGGGCCGCAAGATGGCCCCCGCCGTGCTGGACACCGGCGCCGACCTGGTCGAACTGCCCACCGAGGTGCCCAAGCTCGGCCGCGGCGACCAGATGAGCCCACAACACGTGAAAAGGATGGTGGACTTCGTCTGCGACGACCTGCGCGCCAGCTACCCGCTGCTGCGCGAGCACTTCCAGGACGACCCGCCGGATGCGGTCTGCGCCGACATGATGGCCCCGCACGGGCGCATGCTCGCCGAGGAACTGGGCCTGCCCGCGATCGTGCTGATGCCCAGCATGGCCTCCAACGAGCAATTCTCGCTGCGCGAGTCCGGGGCCGGTGGCAACCAGGAATCCGCCGCCGAGCTCTTCGTGGAGATGCACGCCCGGATCAGCGAAGTCGCCACCGCGCTCGGGGTGCGGCCGATGATGCCGTTCCAGCCCGATTCCGGGGACCTGAACCTGGTGTTCCTGCCGCGCGAGTTCCAGCCCGCGGGGGAGACCTTCGACGAGCGCTACCACTTCATCGGCCCGCTGCTGGGTGAGCGCGACCAGCAGCCCTGGCAGCCCCGCGACCCGCACGCCCCGCTGCTCTACATCGCCCTGGGCACCGCGTTCAACGACCGCCCCGCCTTCTACCGGCTGTGCCTGGCCGCCTTCGCCGACAGCCCCTGGCAGGTCGCGATGTCCACCGGGCCAGACGTGGACCTGGCCGACCTCGGGGCGGTCCCGGGCAACTTCGACGTGCGCGCGAGCTTCCCGCAGCCCGCGGTGCTGCGCCACGCCAGCGCCTTCGTCTCCCACACCGGCATGAACTCCACCATGGAATCGCTGCACGCCGGGGTGCCGCTGGTGGCGGTGCCGCAGATGACCGAACAGGCCATCAACGCCGGCCGCGTCGAGGAACTCGGCCTCGGCCGCCGCCTGGACCCGGCCGCCCTCACCGCCGAGCAGCTGCGCGCCGCCGTCGACGAGGTCGCCGCCGACACCGGCATCCGCGCCAACCTGGAGCGGATGCGTGAGGTCATCCGCTCCTGCGGCGGGGCGGTGGCCGGCGCCGACGCCCTGGAGAACCACCTGGCCTGAGCGCCCGTGGTGCCGCTGGCGACCACCAGGGCGTCAGCGGCACCACGGGTGTTTCACCTCGCCGCGGCGGGGGTGCGGCGCCGGTCCAGCCACCACTGGCACAGCAGCAGCGGCAGCACCCACCCCGTCCACGTCGTCAACCCGGCCACGGTGGCGGCGAAGAAGGCCTCGTCGCCACCGAAGGTCGTCGGCAGCTGCGGCGCCAGCACGCTCGCCCACACCGGGGTCCACAGCCGGTTGGTCACCGTCGAGATCGTCAGCACGAACGAGCGGACCATCCACCGGCGGTGATCGGCGAACCGGCGTTGCCGCGCCGCGCGCCACCCCGCCACCGTGCAGCCGAACCACAGCGCGCCCAGCAGCACGTTGCTGGCCACGGCCACCATCCCGAACGGCGCGAACACCGCCACGGCCACCGCCAGCACCGAGGCCGGGAGCACCCCGGCGAACACGTACGCCCGCCCGATCCGGCGGTGGGCCCGCGGGTACCGCGCGCGGAAGGCTGGCCACACCTGTAAGCAGCAGCTCAGGATCGCCACGGTCCCGAACAGCACGTGCCCGATCAGCAGCGGGTAGTGCACCGCGCCCCCGGCCGGGACCTGCACCCGCGACAACGCCGGGTCCAACGTCAGGTACGGCGGCAGCGAGTACGCCACGAACAGCACCGCCACCACCGCCAGCGGACCCACCCACGGCCGCCGCCACCACCGCACCAGCGACCGCCCCGCCGGTCGCACCACCGTGCTCACCACGAACCTCCTCGCGTACGCCGCACCAACTGCGTACACCGTATTGAGCACGCTGCGGAAATCGCAGGAACAGAAGGGAATCTGTGGTACCGAGTTCGTTCTGCACTAGTGCGTGCTGGTGTTCTCGGTGGTGCGCTACGCTTTCCGGCACGCCCGCACTAGTGCAACCATCCCGGGGGACGTGATGGCAGCCGAAGCACCACCGCCCTACCTGCGCATCGCCGCCGACATCCGCGCCCGCATCGACACCGGCCGCCTGCGCCCCGGCGACCGCGTCCCCTCCACCCGCCAGATCACCGAGGAGTGGGGCGTGGCCATGGCCACCGCCACCAAAGCCCTCGCCGCCCTGCGCCGCGAAGGGCTCGTCCACCCCGTCACCGGCGCCGGCACCGTCGTCACCAACCGCGCGCCCCGCCGCCGCACCACCCGCACCACCGACACCCACATCGACCAGCGGCGCATCGTGCACGCCGCCATCACCATCGCCGACGCCGAAGGACGCGCCGCGGTGTCGATGCGCCGCGTGGCCGCCGAACTCGGGGCCGGCACCATGTCGCTGTACCGGCACGTGCCCGACAAGGACGAGCTCCTGCGGCTGATGGCCGACGCCGCCCTCGCCGAAACCCCGCTGCCCGAACCCAGCCGCCGCAGCTGGCACCGGAGCCTGGAGAAGCTCGCCCGCCAGCACTGGGCCACCTACCAGCGCCACCCCTGGCTGGCCCCCATCGCCCTGACCTCGCTGGCCGAACCACCCCTGCTGCCCACCGGCATGGCCCACCTCGAATGGCAGCTGGCCGCACTCGACAGCCTCGCCCTGCCCCGGCGCACCGCCCTGCACATCGCCGTCACCCTCAACGGTTACGTCGGCGGCATGGCCATGAGCCGCGCCATGGAACGCGAGTACACCCGCGAAACCGGCCTGACCACCCGCCAGCGCCAGGACACCGACCGCGCCGAACTCCACACCCTGCTGGCCAGCGGCCGCTTCCCGCGGCTGGCCGCCACCGCCACCAGCGACATCACCCTCGAACTCGACCAGCTCTTCGAGTTCGGCCTGCAACGCCACCTCGACGGCCTCGCCCACCACCTCACCCGCGGCCCCGCCCGCACCAGGCTCGAGGGCTGAGCAACACCGCAACGGAGGACAGCAGCAAGTCGCGACCTGCTGCGGTGCGCATTCGACCCTGGTTTCGGCAACAGCTGACCTGCCCAACCCGGCAAGCGCCGTCCCCACCTGCGGCGCACAAGCACAAACGCCGGGCGCGGAACAGAATCCGCACCCGGCGCCTGCGCCCCACTCAGCTCAGCGCGAGGCCATCAGCTCGTCGAAGGACGGGAACCGCTCGGCGGTGTCGGTGTCGCAGAACTCGCCCACCCAGCCGTCCTCGTCGTGGAAGAACCGGATCGCCACGAAATCCGGGCGGGTGCCCATGTCGAACCAGTGCGTGGTGTTGGCCGGCACGCTCAGCAGATCACCGGCCTCGCACAGCACCGCGTACACCTTGTCCTCCAGGTGCAGGTAGAACACCCCCGCACCACGGGCGAAGAACCGGTCCTCGTCATCGTCGTGGGTGTGCTCGGACAGGAACTTCTCCCGCGCCGCCCTGGCCTGCTCGGCCCACTGCGGGTCGTCGTCGCGCGGCGCCATCACCGCCGCGTCGACCTTGATGTAGCCCTCGGCGTCGATGACCCGGTCGACCTCCGCGCGGTAGGCCTCCAGCACCTGCTCCGAACTCGCCTGCGCCGGCAGCTCCTTGAGCTCCCAGCGCTCGAAGCGCACCCCGAACCGCTTGAGGGCCTCGGCGATCCGCTCGGGCTCCTCGGTGCGCAGCTCCACCGTGGCGGGACCGGTGTCCGGCCACACGGTCAGCAACGTCATGCCACAACCTCCTGAAATCCGTTCGCGGCCAAGGTGAACTGGAACAACCAGTCCAAGCACTCCGTGCGGTGCCGGGCCTGCACCAGGTCCCGCCCCCACACGTACAGCCCGTGGCGGGCCACCACCACCGCCGGTGTCGCGGCGTCGAAGCTCGCCTCGAAGGCATCACCCAGCACCCGCATGTCCTGGCTGTTGGGCACCACCGGCACCGTCACCACATCGTCGTCGCGGCGCCCCAGGCCCTTGAGCATCTCCAGGTCCCGCAGCACCACACCACCCGGCCAGCGCTGCCCGGCCACCACCGCCGAGAGCATGTGCACGTGCACCACCGCACCCGCACCGGCCACCGTCGCGATCCGCGCGTGCAACCCGGCCTCGGCCGAGGGCCGCTGGTCCGGGCGCGGCTGATCGGGCACCGCGGCCCCCACCTCGTCGACCACCACCACGTCCGAAGCGCCCAGCTCACCCTTGTCCAGGCCGCTGGCGGTCACCGCCAACCGCAGCGGATCACGCCCGAGCGTCACCGACAGGTTGCCCGAGGTGCCGCGCATCCAGCCCAACCCGGCCATCCGCGCCGACTCCGCGGCCAACGCCGCCCCGGCCCGCTCCAGTTCGCCGCTCACGCGATCACCCCAAGCTCCACCTCGTCGAAACCCGACACCACCGGGTGCGCACCGAAATCGGCCTCGGCGAAGGGCTCCCCGGCCCGCGCCACCCCCACGGTCCGCCACCCCGCCGCTGCGGCCGCATCCAGCTCGGCGGGCACGTCGGAGAAGAACACGACCTGCCCCGCCTCGGCACCCAGCTGCTCGGCGATCGCCTCGTAGGAGGCCCGCTCCCGCTTCGGCCCGGCGTTGACCGTGTCGAAGTGACCAGCGAAGAACTCCCGCAGATCCCCGGAAGTGGTGTGCGAGAACGACGCGACCTGCGCGGCCACCGACCCCGAGGAGAACACCGCCAACCGCGCACCCCGACCGCGCCAGTCCCGCAGCGCCGGGACCACGTCGGAGAACAGCTCGGTGGTCAGCTCGCCCCGGGCAAAGCCCTGCGACCAGATCAGGCCCTGCAACGTCTTCAATGGCGTGGCCTTGCGGTCGGCGTCCATCCAGGAGTGCAGCACCGCCACCACCGCAGCGGTCCCGGCCTGGGCATCGAGCCCCGCCTCGGCCTTGACCTGCGCCACGGCCTCCGCCACCACCGGATCCTGGCCGTGCTCGTCGATCCACGGCCCCAACCGGGGCCGCGCGTAGTCGTAGAGCACCACGTGCACCTGGCTGGTGGCCGTCATCGTCCCCTCGATGTCCAGCACGACCCAGCGGGCCCCGACCTGCACGCTCACCGCGACTCCTCCCCGAAGTAGCCCGCCGCCAGCTCATCCGGCGCGAACGCCCCGCGATCGGTCACCACCGTGGTCACGAACCGCGGCTCGGTCACGTCGAACGCCGGGTACAGCCCGCGCACCAGGTCCGTGGCGCTGCGCCGCCCCAGCGTGCGCAGCACCTCCGCGCCGTCGCGGTACTCGATCGGCACATCCGCTCCGGTCGCCGAACGCGGGTCCGGGGCGTGGCACAACGCGTGGAACGGGACCCCGAAGGTCCGCGCGGCCACCGCGTGCTGCAACGTCCCCACCTTGTTGATCACGTGCCCGTCCATGGTGACCCGGTCGCTGGCGGTCACCAGCGCGTCGATCTCCCCGGCGCGCATCAGCGACGCCGGCATCGCATCGGTGACCAGGGTGGTCTCCACCCCCATCTCGGCCAGCGTGTGCGCGGTCAACCGCGCGCCCTGCAGGTACGGGCGGGTCTCGGTGCACACGAACGAGAACCGCTTGCCCGACTCCAGCAGCGCCTCCACCAGACCCACCAGGTACAGATCGCCCCAGCAGTGGGTGAGCACCCGCGCGTCCTGCGGCAGCAGCCGCGCCCCGGCCCGGCCCATCTCCTGGCTGCGGCGCCGGTAGTCGGCGTCCCCGGCCCGCGCCCCGGCCAGTGCCGCGGCGGCCACGTCCTCGGCCCCGGCCACCGCCGACAGGACCCACTGGACGGCCTTGCGCGGCTGGTCGTTGGTGGGGCGGGTGGAGATGAGCCGCTCACCCGCGGCCTGCAGGTGCTTGCGCGCCGCATCCGGGTCAGCGCCCGCGGTCTCCCGGGCCGCCAGCACCATGCCCCACAACACCGCGAAGTACGGGCCCGAGGACTGGGTCACCATGTCCTCGATCGCCACGGCGACCTCGTCGACGGTGCGGGCGTGCACCCAGTGGTGCTCGAAGGGAAACACCCTGCGGTCCAGGATGTGCACCCCGTCCTCGGCCAGTCGCACGCTGTCGGCCAGCGTCGGCGAGCCGGGGTGCGCGGAAGGTGGCGGCATGAAGTCCTCGATGACGAACGTGCGGGCACTGTTGTTGCGGCCAGCGTAGTCAGCGCGGCCCGCACCCCGGCAAACCAACCCACATCGCGAGAGCCGCCGCGACCCGCTGCGATAGGGTGGGATCACCGCCCTCATCCGGACGCGCTGCGCTGCCCACGGCGATCCCGCACCACCGCCTCGCGCGTCATCCCCGCAGCGCACCCCGGAAGGCACCCGCGTTGGTAGACGCCCACCCCGCCGACACCGGCCCCGTCCTGCAGGTCGACGACGTCGACGTCGTCCGCGACGGCAACCACCTGCTGAGCTCGGTCTCCCTGCAGGTCCACCGCGGCCAGCACTGGGCACTGCTGGGCGCCAACGGCGCGGGCAAGACCACGCTGCTCAACCTGCTCGGCGCGGTCCAGCACCCCACCCGCGGCAGCGTGCGGGTCCTGGGCCACCAGCTGGGCCGGGTCGACATGCGGCAACTGCGCTCCCACGTCGGCCACGTCAATCCCCGCCACCCGCTGACCAGCCCGCTGCGGGTGCGCGAGGTCGTGCTCACCGGCGCCACCAACACCACCGAGCTCGTCCCGCGCTGGCAGCCCACCCCGCGCCAGCAGGCCCACGCCGACCGGCTGCTCAGCCTGCTCGGCATGAGCGAGAAGAGCCAGGCCCGCTGGGGCACCCTCTCCCAGGGGCAGCGCGGCCGCACCCTCATCGCCCGCGCCCTGATGCCGGTGCCCCGATTGCTGCTGCTGGACGAACCCGCCACCGGGCTGGACCTGGCCGCCCGCGAACAACTGCTGACCAGCCTGGACACCCTGCGCGCCGAACACCCCGAGCTGGCCACCGTGCTGGTGACCCACCACCTGGAGGAACTACCGGCCAGCACCACCCACGCCATGCTGCTGCGCGAGGGCCACTGCCTGGCCGCCGGGCCAGCCGAGGAAGTCATTACCACCGACCACATCAGCAAGTGCTTCAACCACCCGGTGCGCATCACCCGCACCGACGGCCGCTGGCACGCCCGCGCCGACCACTGAGACCTCCACCGGCGGTGGCCGCGACCAGGCCGCGACCACCGCCACCAGGTCAACGCGCCTGCGGTGCGGGCCCGGTGCCCGGGCGCAACCCCACGCACAGCAGGGCAGCCGCCGCCACGAGAACCGCCCGCACCGCGTGGGCGAAGCCGGTGGCGAACGCATCAGCGGCCAGCTGCTCGTACCGGCCGGTCACCACCGGGTCCAGGCCACTGGGCGAGGCGGGAGGACTGTAGTGCCGTGCGGCGGCGGTGCTGTCGGCGACAAACCGGGCGCGCAGGTCCTCGAGCAGCCCACCGGCCCGCTCCGCGGCCTCGCTGCGCGCCGCCGCGGACAGGCGGACCGACAGCAGCGCACCCAGCGCCGCCGTCCCGACCACACCACCGACCTGTCGGATGGTGCTGGAGACCCCAGAAGCCGCCCCGGCAAGTCGAGGATCGACACCGTCCATGGTGGCCTGCTGCAACGGGGCGAAGGTGGCGCCACTGGCCAGACCGATGAGAACCAGACCGGGCACCAGGTCCCACGCGCTGCTCCTCGGCCCGGTCATGGCCACCAGCAGCCCGAGCACCAACCCGCCCAACCCCGCCATCAGCACGTACTTGCCGCCGAAGCGGTCCGAAAGCCGCCCGGCCCACGTGGAACTGGCCGCGGTCAGCACCGCGCTGGGCAGCACCACCAGCCCGGTCTGCAGCGCCGAGTACCCGCGGGCCAGCTGCAAATACAGCACCAGCACGAACATGATGCCGATCATGCCGAGCTGGAAGACGAACCCGACCCCGCCGCCCACCGCGAAGTTGCGCGCGCCGAACAGGGCCAACGGCATCAGCGGCTCAGCACCTCGCCGGTGCTGAACCGCGACGAACACCACCAGCAGCAGCACACCCGCAGTGATGACCGAGGTGGTGCTCACCGGCCCGGCGATGGTGCCCCAGTCGTAGCGCTGCCCCTCGATCAGCCCGAAGGTGATGGCGCCGAGCCCAGTGGTGGACAGTGCGACGCCGACCAGGTCGAGCCGGTGCCGACGGCCCGAGCGCATCGGCGGGACACACCGCAGCGCCAGCACGACGGTGGCCAGGCCGACTGGGACGTTGAGGACGAAGATCCAGCGCCAGCCGAGGTGGTCGAGCAGCACACCACCAGCGACCGGGCCGATGATCGGGGCCAAACCCACGATCGCACCGAACATCCCGAACGCGCGGCCCCGCAGAGCAGGTGGGAAGACCGTCAGGATCGCCGAGATCACCTGCGGGAACAGCAGCGCCCCACCCAACCCCTGCACCAGCCGGGCCACCAGCAGCTGGTCCGGTGAACCAGCCAGCGCGCACCACGCCGAAGCCGCGGTGAACACGCCGACACCGACCACGTACAGCCGCCGGTACCCGAAGGCATCTCCCAGGCGGCCGGTGGTGATCAGCAGCACCGAGAAGATCAGCAGGTAGCCGTCGACCACCCACAGCACGTGGTCGTAGGAGGCGCCGAGGTCGTGGATCAGCGCAGGAACGGCGACGTTGACGATCGATCCGTCGAGCAACGACATGAAGAAGCCGGTGCACATGATCGCCAGCACCAGCCACGGACGCCGCGTGACCGGGGGAGCGCAGGACTTGGTTTGATGGGCGCGTTTCGCCACCATCACAGAACACCCTTTTTCCGGGAGGTGATGCGTGACTCCCACCTTCCCCAGGCCATCGGGACCCGGGAGAAGCTGGTTGGCGAGGCGCGAAGCCCAACGGTGAGAAGCCGGGAAGCAGGCTGGCACAACCCCTTTCGCCCGCCGTTCACTCGAGTGCCAGGGTGTCGGCACCGGCCGCCGAAGATCCCAGGCGGGCCGTGATCCCGTCGAGCAGGTAGCCCAGGCCGCGCGCGAAGCTGCCGTCCCAGTCCGCGTCGAGCACGTCCAGGTGCTCAGCCAGGGTGGGGTAGTGCTCGGCATGGGCGCGCAGGTGCTCATCGGCGGCCCGCCGCGCCGCGGGCTCGTCCTGCGTGCGCCAGCCGACCTGATTGACCACGCACCCGGTGACGTAGTTCGACAGCGCGTAGGAGGAGGCCATCAGCTCCGGGCCGCGCAACCCCGCGGCCACCAGCAACGCCTGCAGCCGCTCGGTGCAGGCCAGCGCGTGCGGACCCAGCAGCGGCCGCCTGCCCAGCAGCAGCGCCGACCACGGGTGCCGCAGCAACACCGCCCGCCAGTCGCTGAGCAACCGCACCAGCCCCGCACGCCACCCGGGCGGGGCCGGACAGCGGTCGAGCTCACCGAACACCTCGTCCAGCGCCAGGTCCAGCACGTCGTCCTTGGTCCGCACGTGCCAGTACAGGGTCGTCACGCCGGAGCCCAGCCGTTCGGCCAACCGCCGCATCGTCAACCTCTCGGCCCCTTCGGCATCCAGCAGCGCCACCGCCTCGGACACGATCCGCGCCCGCGTCAGCGGAGCCTCCCGCGCCGGGCGCGGCGCCCGGAACCACACACTCTCCACCACTGCCACCTCACCGCCAGTACAGTGCACCACTACTAGAACAATGTTCCAGTAACCCGCACAACGTACCGGAGGCACTCGTGGTCCTGCAGCTGCCCGAACCCGCACCGACCGACGGTGTGATCACCGTCCGCCACCTCGCCGACCACGACGCCGAGGACTTCGCCACCGCCACCACCGACGCCGCCGTGCGCCGCTTCGCCCACCTGCCCAGCCCGCACTACACCCCGCACCTGGTGCGCGAGCAGATCCGCGGTGTCATCGCCGCGGGCCTACGCAGCGGCGAACTGGCGGTGCTGGCCATCGCCCACACCCCCGACGACCGCTTCCTCGGCTCGATCACTCTGTTCGACATCCAGCACGACACCGCCGAAGTCGGCTTCTGGCTGGCCCCGCACGCCCGCGGCCTGGGCGCCACCCAACGCGCCCTCAGCCTCGTCGCCACCTGGGCCGCCAGCCAGGGGATCACCACCCTGCGCGCGCGCACCGACCAGGACAACACCGCCTCCCAGCGCACCCTCGACCGCGCGGGATTCCACCTCGTCGACGGCCCCACCCCGCAAACCACCCCCAGCGGCCAGACCATCAACGGCCTGACCTACCACCGGCCCACCCGACCGGCATGACCCGCCGACCCACCGCGAGCAGAGCTCACTGGCGCCAAGACTGAACCCGCCACCGTCCACACGCGACCGAACACGCCAAACCGCGCGGGCGCGGCCCAGCCACGGCACCGGACCGCGCCCGCACCTCACAACGCGTGGCCCCCGGCGACCTGCAGCACCTGCCCGGTGATCCAGCGCGCCTGGTGGGAAGCCAGGAACACCACGGCATCGGCGACGTCCTCGGGCTCACCAACCCGCCCCATCGGCACGATCCCGGTCACCTCCTCCAGCACGTCCGCACCGATCCACCCCGTCTGGACCGGCCCCGGCGCCACCGCGTTGACCCGGATGCCCCGCGCCGCCAGGTCCAACGCGGTCGACCGGGGCACCGCCTCCAACGCCGCCTTGGACGTGCCGTAGCCGGTCTGCCCGGGAAACGCCCGCGCCGCATCCGTGGTGATGTTGACCACCGACAACGGGTCCCGCCCGCGGCGCAACCGCGCCACCTCGGCGATCAGCACCGCCGGCACCGCCGGAGCCACGGCGTTGACCCGGTAGTGCCGCTCCAGCGACTCCGCGGTCAACGACTCCACCGAATCCGGCGACTCGCAGTGCGCGGCGTTGTTGACCAGCACGTTGATCCCGCCAGCCCGGGCGGCCACCTCCTGCGCCAGCCGCTGCGCCGCGCCCGGCTCGGCCAGGTCCGCGCTGACGGCGAAGGACCCGTTGCCCAACTCCGCGGCCAACTCCTCCGCCGCGTCCCGGGGCGGCGTGAGGTGGGTCCACTCGACCCGATCAGGTGCCGGCCGGTCCCGCGCGAGGTAGTGCACCGCCACGCGCGCCCCTGAGCGGCGAACGCGCGGCTGATGGCCGCCCCCACGTTCCCGGCTCCTCCGGTGACCAGCACGGTCTGGTCGGCAAGACGGGGATCGATCATCGTTCATCTCCTCGGTGTGGATTCGCCCGGCCGGACCAGGCGCGCTGGCCGCGCGGCGAGCGGGACGCGCGGGAGAACACCGAACGCGGTTGCCTGACCAGCCAAGACAGTGGTTCGCCCGCCGGGCTGCACGCCTCGGACGCGGGGAAGGGCATGGATCAGGAACGCATGAGCGGCAAACTACCCGAACCGGCCAGCGATCTTCCGGAATCACGGGCCGGTCGTGCCCGCCAGCTCGGCCAGCGCCGTCACCGTTCGCCAGTTGCGGGCGGTCGCCTCCACACCCAGGCGCTGCTGGAGGTACGCCGCGGTCACTTTCGAACGCCCCGCGCCATCCGGGTAGTGCAGGTAGACCTCGCGGCCACGCACCACCGCCTGCTCCGGCGAGCCCTGCGGCACCACCAGCTGCGCAGTACTCGGTTCGCCCGCCAGGAACGCCACGTGCAGCTTCGCCGGGTCCTGCTCCCGCGCACCGAAGGGATGCCCGCCGGCCACCGCCGCCATCTCGGCGGCAGTGCGCACCACGACCGCGGTGTTCAACCCCAGCTCGGCGCTCAGCAGCTCGCGAAGTTCCCGCGCCACCACCCGCGGATCCTGCTGTGCCGTGGTGAACACGACGTTGCCGCTGCGCAGGTACGTCCGCACCGAACGGCCACCGGCTGCGCCGACCACCGCGCGCAGATCAGCCATGGCCAGGCTGCCCCGGGACCCGAGGTTGACCGCGCGCAACAACCCGACGCAGGTGAGCACACCTCATCCTCGCACGCCCCACGACACCCACGCGCTGCGCACACCAGGCCGCCAGGTGTCGCCGGGAAACGACAGTGGCCTTGGCACTGGCGCAGGATGCAGGTCTGCGCCAGTGCCAAGGCCACCGCTGTGGACGCCGGTGTCAGCGCCGCTTCTTCGGCGGGTCCTTGCGCAACAGGTCCGGCCCGATGATCCGCCGCACCACGCGCCGCACCAGGCTGCGCTTCTTCACCGGTGCCGCCGGGGCCTTGGCCACCGGCTTGTTCACCGGCGTGTCCACGGGTTCGGGCTCCGGTGGCGCGAGCGCCGGCTGCGGCCCGGTGAGCACCGGCGAGGCCGCCGGGGGCTCGGGGTTGAGCCGCTTGGCGAACTCGGGCTGCTCATCACGGATCGCGGGGATGTAGGGCTGGGTGACTTCCACCCGCTCCGGCGCATCCGCCATCGGGGGTGGGGAAGCCGGTCGAGCGGGAACGATCACCTCGTCCAACGGTAGCTGGCCGACGATCCGAGTCGTCGGCGGACCAGGATCCGGCCGCGGCGCCTGCTGCGCCGCCGACGGGACCACCGGCTGGAACCACGGTCGAGCAATGTCGTCTTGAATAGTCATCCGTATCGACTCTGCGGGAGCTAACGGCCAGTGTCACCGGAACGGGGTCCTCCCGAACCAGCCGATCAGACCCTACCGGTAACAGACAGATAAAGCACACCCCCGTGTTCCCTAGCTCTCTCCGACGATCACACCCCGTGCTGAATGCGCCATTCAGCGCAACCTGCCAAGCCATTCAGTGCAGCGAGAACCGCTGATCCCTCGCCCAACCAGCACGAATGACCACGGGCAGTGCACGGGATCCACCGCTGCGCCCGTGCCAGCCCGTGGCCGGGAGCCGGGGCGCGAAGATCCGCCGGTAGCGTGGTCGCCAGCCGCCCGCAGGTCAGCACGGGCAACGAGGAGCAGGAGGACGACCGTGGCAGACGGCGGGAAGCACCCGGCGCAGGTCGAGCAGGACACCGAGCACCCGCACGACACCGAGGACCTGGTGCGGCTGATCACCCTCCTGCGAACCGAGCAGGGCTGGACCCAGGCCCAGCTCGCCGCGGCCGCCGAGGTGCCCGCCAGCGAGGTCGCCCGCTTCGAAGCAGCCCAGATCGTGCCCGCCAAACCGATGGCCTTGCGCCTGCTCGAAGCACTCGGCCGCGTCGAACCCGGCCTGTTCTGACCCGCCCGGTCCGCGGTTGCTAGCAGGGCGTTCCGTGGTCGCAGCGATCCGGCAGCGCCGCCTGCCGCAACTGGCGGAACTCCGCGGCCAACGTCCCCGCCGTCCAATGGGCGTTGAGACCACTGGGATTGGGCAGCACCCACACCTGCGCGCCCTCGATCAGCCGGTCCTGGCGCCCCACGGTCGCCCGACGCTCCCCGAAGGCCACCCGGTAGGCGGTGATGCCCACCACCGCCACCCACTCCGGCTGGTACTGCCGCACCTTCGCGGCCAGGGCCGCGCCACCAGCCCGCAACTCCTCGTCGGACAGATCCGCCGCCCGCGCACTGGCCCGCGCCACGAAGTTCGTGATGCCCAGCCCCAGGCCCGGCAACTCGTCCTGCTCGTGCGGCTGCAGCAGCCGCGGGGTGAACCCCGAGGCGTGCAACGCGGGCCAGAACCGGTTGCCCGGACGCGCGAAGTGGTGCCCGGTCGCACCCGACCACAAACCGGGGTTGATCCCGCAGAACAGCACCCGCAGGCCAGGGGAGAGGACATCCGGGATGCTCGCCCCCTCGGCCGCGGCCAGCTCCTGCGCACTCGGACGGTTCCCCGACACACTCCACCTCCGGTCCCGGCACTGCACCCCCGGACCATAACCGCACACCCCCGAACACCCGACCGCAACCTCACCCCGAGACGCCGCGCAAGAGGAACCCGGCCACAACCAGGGCCGCTGACCGGCACTGACGGCGCGAAGTGCGTGCGGTGCAGGCGGGCCAGGCGTGGAGCTGGGTGAGGTGTCCGCGTGGTCGGCAATGACGTCGCTGGTCGGCACGGGCCCGGGTGCCGAGCCAACCAGCCACATCGGACGGTGCTGCGGCGATCGGTCCGGTATGCGCCTCAGCCGGGAATGGGTGCAGCGGCACCGGGCTGGTTCGGCGGGGGCGCTGGCCGGATCCCGTGGCTGCGGGTTAGCTGTCCTGCGGGTCCTGCGGTGTCGTTTCGAGCATGCCGTGGAGGAGCTTTCGCAGCGCGGCGTCGTCATCGGCAGTGCTCAGCGCGTGGGCGAGCCCGGTTCGCAGCTCCGCCGCCTGGTGGCGCGCGGCGGTTTCGGCCGCGGCGAGCCGGGCCGCGTCACTGCGCGCGGTCTCCAGTTGGCTGTGCAGCGGGGCCAGGCTGGTGGCGTAGTCGCGGGTGGCTTCGGCGAGCTGATCAGTGAGCTTCGCGATCCGCCGATCGGCCGAGTCCTGGGTGTCCTGGAGCCGCTGGGCGTGCTCCTCTGCTTGGGCACGCAGCCGCTGCTCGGCCTCCTCCAGCAGAGCGGTGCGCAAAGCATGACGTGCTTGTTCCTCCTCGCGGCGCAGCTGGTCCAGCCGTTCGAGCCCGACCGCCCGTTCGCTGGCCAGCGTGTTGTGCAACTCGGTGAGGCGCTCGTGGGCATCGGTCAGCTGGTCCAGAGCACGTTGCCGGTCGTGGTGGGCGGTTTCGGCCGCCTGCTGGGCCTCGTCGCGTTCGACGATCGCCTGATCACGGTCGGCCACCGCCTGGCGCGCCCGCTCCTCGGCCGCTGCTCGTTCGGCTCCGGCCTGCTCTGATTTTGCGCGCGCGTGCTCGGCCGCGGCCACCGCCTGCTCGCGCTCGGACTCGGCGGTGCGCGCGGCCTGCACCGCCCGGTCACGTTCGGCTTCGGCGGTCTCTCGTGCGGCGAGTGCGGCGGCCAGCTCACCGGTGGCGTGGGACTGCAGGGCTGCGACCTCCTGCTGGACCGGGTTGAGCACCGACTGCAGCGCGGCCAGGCGCTCGTCGAGGGCGTGCACGTCGAGCTGGGTCATGGGCTGGTCCGGCCCGTAGGTCTGCACCCAGATCTCGCGGTGCTCGTCGAGCATCGCGCACGTGATGGTCTTCGCGCCCCACTGGCCATAGCGCTCCGGATCAGCCGGACAGTACGGGGTCGGACGACCCCCGCGCGGCGGCAGGGGAGGCAGCGGCTCATCGCAGTAGGCGCAGCGCGCCTCCTCGCCAGAACTCAACGCGCGCAGGGTCGCCGCCCGCCGCTCCTCCCGGCTGCCCCGCCGCGCGGGCGGGGCCAGTTGCGGCGTCTCCTGCGTTGCCTCCACGAGCTGTTCCGTCACGCTCCCCGGCACCCCAATCCTAATCCGACCTGCACGTTCGAAGATCACCTAGTTTCAGTTCTGAAACTCTAACATGATCTTTCAGATACGAAACCAAAACCATGCGACACGGAAGACTGATCAGTGATCATATGAATAACTGGGATTATGCATAGGATCTCGAACCAGGGTCGGCACCGAGCCGGACGCGGGCCAGGCAGGCCCTCTTGTGGGCCTCGAAAAACTAGGGGCGGGAAACCCCCGCGAGGAGAAGCGGTTTGAAGATCCCAGGACACTGCGCTGTTTAGTCACGGTGACGAAAAGGTGGTGTGCGCCCGCCACGCGAGGAGGGGAAAAGCAGGAGGCAGACAGGCGAGGCTGGCTCAGTCCAGGCAGGATTTTCGCCTGCCGAGTCTGGGCACGGACGGCCAGCACGTGGCGGGCACGCGGTCCTGTCTTCAGCGCACTGGGAAGGAACCCGACAGCCGCGTGGCACTCGGCAGCGAGCTCACGTGCGAGTCCGGCGAGGCGGTTCCATGAACAGGTCGCTCGGCACACCGCCAAACCGCCCGCAAGATCTGTTTCGGCTGACGCGCCGCACCTGCTCATGAAGGATCCTGGCGTCGAAGCCCAAGACCGGGACCACCTGGGATGACGGGCGGATGCGCTCTGCCCAGCAGAGACGCGGTCTCCTGCTCACCGTTCACCGTGGCACTGCGGATCCCCGACCGCGTACCGCTGAGCGCGGCAGCCGACACCTTCACCCGCCACGGTGTCGAGACGCGGGGTTTTCTCGGTGCCTCGTTGCCCGACCAGTTCTGCTTCGACGGTGTGCCCCTGTTCGTGCACCAGCCCTACACCAGGACCCCTGACCACGCCGGCCGCACGCTGCTCGGTGCTCGTGGACGCAGGCGGCGTCCTGTTCAACAACATCAGCGAGGAGACAGACTTCCTCGCGTTGCTGGCGCAGCGCTACCACGCCCAGTTGCCCCGGCTCAGGCGCGCACTCGACCAGCACGACCACGACTACGAGACCGACGCAGCCCACGTCCACCAGGTGCTGATGACCTGCCTGGAACTGGCCGGAGGCGACTGCGAGGACTTCGACGGCGACCACACCGACGAGCTCTACCTCGCCCGCGTCGAGGCCTACCCCTCCTGCTTCGAACAGCTGCGGGCGCTGCGCGCACTGCACCCAGAGCTGGTGCTCGCGCTGGCCAACAACGAGGCAGCCCACTGGGATGAGGTCAAGAACGCCCGGTATGAGCACCTGGCGCTGTTCGACGTCATCGGCTCGTCCTGGCACCTGCGCGCGGTCAAGCCGACCGACGAGTACTTCCACCGGCTGCTGGCCGCCGTCGGGTGCGACGCCGACGAGGTCCTCCTCGCCGACGACAACCCCGACATCGTCCGCGCCGCGCGCCTGTTCGGGCTCAACGCCGTCCACATCCCGTCCCCGCCGTCACTGTTCGGTGTCTGGGACCGGCTCTGAGCGGCTCGTCCAGGACACCTGCGGGAGGAGAGCCATGCCCGTTCCGCGCGCTGACCGCCCCCGCCGTCGTTGGTGCGAGTGGCGATCGTCGGCGGCGGGAACTGCGCCGCGGTGGAGGAGTGCCTCCGCGGGCGGCAGTGGCCTGCGAGCCGCACCGGGCCGCTGCGATGATCATGCCAGGATGGGGCCATGTCCGACATCATCCTGGCTCGGCGTGCTCCGATCACCGATGAGCAGCTCAACGAGCTGTTCACCGCGGCCTGGCCGAGCCACTCCGGCGCCAACGTCGCCCAGGTCCACGCACGCAGCCTGACCTGGATCTCCGCATGGCACGAGGACGACCTGGTCGGCTACGTCAACGTGGCCACCGACGGCGGGGTGCACGCCTTCATCCTCGACACGACAGTGCATCCCCACCACCAGCGCCGCGGCATCGGTTCCATGCTCCTCACCGAGGCCACCGACGCTGCTCGAGACGGTGGAGCCCACTGGCTGCACGTCGACTACGAAGATCACCTCGACGGGTTCTACCGCGGCTGCGGATTCCGCCCCACCAAGGCGGGCTTGATCGCACTGCAGCCATAGCCGCCGGGAAGAACGCCGCGGGCTGCCCACACCCAGCGCGTGCCACCAACGACCAGCCCCGAGGGCGGCGGAACGACTCGGAGGGGGAAACCTCAGGACACCAGATTCTTTGGTCACGGTGACGAAATGGGTGGTGGGTGCACCGCGCGGTCAGGGGCAGGCGGGGATGGTTGATCATGGAGCAGCGATCGAGAGCACCTGTCCGCAGGAGCGGACGTAGGAGGAGGAGCCGGTGAGCAAGGCGGTGGCCGCGCTGGGGCAGGCCGACAAGACCAGCCAGGAGCGGTTCGCGGAGTTCCTGCGCATCTACGCGTCGGTGAACACCCGGCTGGCCTACGCCACCGACCTCGGCATCCCGCTGGACTGGGTGCCCGGCTACCAGCCGCCGGACCCGACCCGGCGACGGGGCCGCGCCCGCCGCGCGCAACCCTCGGGCCTGGAATGGATGCCGTGGTGCGTGCGCAACGGCTTCACCTCCTTCGCCGAAGTCCGGGTGGAACACGTCGAACGCTGGCTCACCGAACTGGCCGAGGCAGGCTACAGCGACGCCACGCGCGCCCGGATGCTCTCAGCGGTCTCGGCCTTCTACCGCAAGTACCTGGTCCGAGAAGGACTCGTGGAGCACAACCCGGTGGCCATGGTCGACCGCGCCGCCCAGCACCTCAACCGCGCCCACGGAACCCCCTCCCGCACGGTGCTGTGGTCCTTCGAGGCCTGCCGCGCGCTGCTGCTGGCCGCCTACCTGCTCGCCGACCGCCACCACCACGGCAGGCGCGACCGCGCGATGGTCGAGGTCCTCATCGGCACCGGGGTGCGCGCGAACGAGCTCGTGGGCGTCAACCTCGACGACTACCACCGCCCGGAACGCGGGGGACCAGCAGCTCTGCGGGTGCACGGCAAGGGCGCCAAGGACCGGCGCGTGGCGCTGGCCCCGCCGGTCGCCGACACCGTCGAGGACTACCTGTCCGAGCGGCAACCGGCCAGGGTGCCCGCCCGCGCCGGCCAGGTCGGCGCCCGCACC
>NZ_JBEPDU010000012.1:0-138460 GCF_040300525.1 Saccharopolyspora sp. NPDC000359
CTTGCTGTGGTGCAACTCGTTGATCTCACCAGCGATCGCCGGCTCCAACGCCGCGTAGTCGTAATCCAACTCCGGCAACACGTACTGCGCCATCGTCCTCATCCCTTCGACCGGATCTTCGCCGTTCACCGGAAGTCTCGAACCTCGAGCGCGCTCCAGGTCAATGACCCTCCGTTGGTGTGCTCGATCACTCCCCGCCCTGTGCCGGACCCGGTCGGCGAACTAGTCTGCGCCCACCACGGTCACCCGGAGGAACAATGTCCGAACGCTCCCAGAGCCCGCACGACCTGGATTTGGACCGGCCCAGCGGGGCGCGGGTGCACGACTACCTGCTCGGCGGCGGCAGCAACTTCTCCTCGGACCGCGACCTGGCCCGCCGGGTGCTCGCGGTGGCCCCGGACATCCGCCTGGACGCGCTGGCCAACCGCGCCTGCCTGCACCGCGTGGTGCGCGCCTGCCTGGACCTGGGGGTGCGGCAGTTCCTGGACCTCGGTTGCGGCATCCCGAACGTCGGCACCGCGCACGAGATCGCGCAGCAGCTGGTCCCGGACGCCCGGGTGGTCTACGTCGACAACGAGCCGCTGGCCGTCAGCCAGGGCGAGCTGCTGCTGGAGGGCAACCCGGACGCGGCCATCGTGCAGGCCGACCTGCGCGACGTCGACCGGGTGCTCACCGCGGAGCACACCCGCCGGTTGCTGGACCCGGCCGAACCGGTGGCGGTGCTGATGTTCTCGGTGCTGCACTTCCTCACCGAGCCCCCGGCGGAGGTGGTCGGCCGCTACCTGGACGCCTTCGCCCCGGGTTCGCTGCTCTGCCTGACCCACCTCACCGCCGACCACGCGCCGCAGACCCTGCGCGCGATCAGCGACCTGTTGGACGAGAGCCAGCACCCGGGTGTCGCGCGCAGCCGCGCCGAGCTGACCGAGCTGCTGGCGGGCCTGGACCTGCTGGACCCCGGGGTGGTGCCGACCGCGGATTGGCGGCCGGAGCCCGGTGACTCGGACCTGCGCGTCCCGGAACCGCTGAGCTACGCGGCGGTGGCGCGAAAACCGTGACCAACTCGACATGGTCCGCGCGGCCCACCCCGTTGGGCGATCTGCCCAGCGCAGAACGCGATGATCCTTCGGTATTCAGACAAACAGCCCTGGTACCGTGACCCGCGTGCCCGAGATGACGTCCACTGCCACCCAGCGGAGCTCGGGCCGGAGCAAGCGCAAGATCAGCTGGGACGTGGTGCGCACCGCCTGCGTCCTGCTGGTGATGCTCTACCACTCCACCTTCCTCAGCACCTACCTGCACCCGGAGATGACGCCGCGCTCGGTGGTCTTCCCGTACCAGGTCGGGGCCAGCCTGCTGCTGGTGATCTCGGCGTACTTCGCGTGCGTGACCATCGGCCGCGGCACGCTGCTGCGCTACTGGTGGGGGCGGATGGCCCGGCTCGTCCCGCCGTTCATCGGCGCCGTCGTGGTGGTGTTCCTGGTGATGCGCTGGGCGGCGGTGGAAGGCTGGTTCTACCCCACGTTCAGCGACCTGGTGTCCAACCTGCTGATGCTGTGGAACTGGAAACCCGCCGAGTACTGGTTCATCGACGGTTCGCACTGGACGGTCCCGCTGCAGTTGATGGGTTTCACCGCCGCCGCGGCGCTGTTCGCCACCAGGTGGGGGCACGGGCGGCGGATCATCGTGGTGCTGTGGCTGGCGGTGCTGCTGCCGATCGTGCAGTGGCCGCTGCGGGTGAGCGACCCGTCGGAGTTCTACCGGACGGTCGTGGACGGCATCGGGGTGCACCGCTGGCACCTGTTCGTGGTCGGGGTCGCGATCTGGTTGTGGTCGACGCGCCGGATCTCGCTGCCGCACTTCGCCGGGCTGCTGGTGGCCTGCATGGCTGGGCAGGCGCTGCACAACTACGCCGAGACCCCGGAGGGCCTGGTGGCCGACTGGGGCTCCACCACCGCGGTGTGCCTGGGCATGGTCGTGGTCGCGCTGACCGCCTACGGCCCGGACTGGAACCGGGTGGTCCCGAACTGGCTGGCCGGGCGGATCACCTGGTTCGCGGGCATCTCCTACGGCGTGTTCCTGGTGCACCAGACGATTGGCTACATCGTGATGCGCGAGCTCGACGACCTCGGGGCGGATCCGCTGCTGCAGACCGCCGCGATGCTGGTCACCGGCACGGTCCTGGGCTGGGCCCTGACCCGCGTGGTGGAGCGCCCGTCGCACAAGTTCCTGATGAACGCCTACGACAGCCTCGCCGCACGCCGCTCGGCCCGCTCCAAAGCGGCCTGACCGGAGCCCGGCGGGCGGCCTCAGCGCGGGTGGCGTTCGAGGGTGTCGGCGTCGAGGACCGCCGAACGCATCACCGGTGCCTCGACCTCGGCCCAGCGGCGCACGGTCGCTTCGGCCTCGGCGCGCTGCTCCGCGGGCAGGCCCTCGATCTTGGCGCCGTGGTTGGCGCCGGGCACCAGGTAGCTGTGGGAGTCGCGGGTGCCGGGGCCCAGCTCGAAGGGTTCGGCGCTCCAGGGGTCGCGCTCGCCGTTGACGAACATCAGCTCCGAACCACTGCTGCGCACCCACGCGTCGACCTGGCTCATCACCCCGGGTTCGAAGCGCATCGGGATGTCGCGCGACACCAGGTTCCGGGGCTGGCTGAGCTCGCGGTGGTGCAGCAGGTCGGCCAGCGGCTCGTCGGAGACGTGCGGCCAGCCCAGCTGGGTGCCCGCCTGGTAGTAGTACGGCGCGTAGGGCTCGATGCCCTGGTCGGTGTAGAAACGGAACTCCACGGTCTCGTCGAAGAACGCGTAGAGCTCGTCGGTGCTGGCCGTGGTGGCGGGCACCTGGGCGCAGTCGTCCTGGCCGCGGTACTGCCAGAACGCGAAGGGCGTGTCGATCACGACCATCTCCAGGCCGCGGTCGATGTCGCCGATGATCCGGTCGAAGGTCAGGCCCTCGGCGTCGGCGTAGGCCTGGAACTTCGCCAGCAGCTCGTCCCGCCGGACCAGCGCTTCCCGCTGCACCGCGGTCAGCGCCGCGCGGCAGGCCGGGTCGGTGCCGACCTCGGCCAGGAACTGGTCGTAGCGGTCCCGGTCGTTGTCGACGTCGTTGGGCGCCACGTAGGCGACCGTGCCGTCGACGTCGTCGGGGTAGAACCGCCGGTGGTAGACCGCCGTCATGCCGCCCTTGCTGGCCCCGGTGGTGATCCACTGCTGGTCGTAGACGGCGCGCAGCGCGGTGATCACCCGGTGCTGGTCGGTGGCGGCCTGCCAGATGTCCAGGTCGCCCCAGTCCGCCGGGTCCGGCCGCGACGGGGTGAAGAAGCGGTGCTCCAGGCTCACCTGGTTGCCGTCGACGAGCTGGGTCGGCTCGGTCCGGGTGGTCTTCGCCGGCAGGTTGTAGCCGGAGGTGTGGAGCACGGTGGGCCGCGCCAGGTCGCGGTGCAGCAGGGTCAGGCGCTGCTCGAACTGCCCGGCGCCCGGGTGCCGGTGGTCGGTGGGCTGAATGAAGGTCAGGTCGAACAGCCGGAAGCCCGGTTCGGTGGGCCGCTCCCCGACCACGGTCAGGCCGGGCACCGCCGCCAGCCGATCGCGCACGTCATCCGCCGGTGGCGCCGCACCTGCCGGTGTGCCGACCAGCAGCATGCCGCACACCGCGGCGAAGGTGACCAGAGCGCGCCAGTTCATCCTGCCTCCCGCTGCACCGATTCCCGTCGAACGTAGTGATTACGCGCGGTGCCGGGAAGGTCTCGGCGCATTCTCGCCGCCCGGCTGCGCGGCTCCGATCTTGGCGGTTCGTGATCGATTCCGCGCGTCGAGCGGAGGGCGGAGCGGACCGCCCGCCGTCGGCGAGCGGTCCGCGCGGTCAGGCGCGGGTGGCCGCCACCCCCTCGGGCACCGGCTCCTCGTGGCGCTGCTCCGGCACGTCGACGTCGTCCACCGGAACATGTCCATTGTGGACGACATCGGCGACGTAGCCGTCCGACCCCTCGCTGGCCGCGCCCGCTTCGGTGGCGACCAGGAACGGCTCCGCGGTGGCCAGCACCTGCTGCGCGGCGCGGACCCGCTGCGCGAGATCCTGGCGCACCCGCAGCATCGTCTCGGCGTACTCGTCGGCCCGCCGGATCCGCCGCTCCGCCTCCGCGGTGGCCTCCCGGACGCGCCGCTGCGCGGCCTCCCGGCTGGCCTGCTCGCGCTCGGCCATGATGCGCATCGCCTCTTCACGGCGCGCCGCCATGGACACCTCGAAGTCGTGCTCGACCTGGGTGCGCCGCTCCTCGGCCTCGGTGTCCAGCCGCCGCCGGCAGTCCTCGGCCTCCCGCTTCATGGCCTGGACTTCCTGGCGGGTGCGGGCGAGCACCTCGTTGCGCTGCTGCTCGGACTGCCGCCGCCACTCGTCGGCCTCGGCGACCAGCTTCTCGTACCGCTCGCGCAGCTCGGCCGCGGCCTGCTCGCTGCGCGCCCACTCGTGCTCGGCCGCGGCCTGGGCGGCGGCGACCACCTCGTTGGCCTCGTCGTGCGCGAGGCGCACCATGCGGCGTAAGCGGTCGCTGAGCGCAGCGGCGTCGATCGGGTTGCGGGCCTGCTCGTCGAGCTGCTGCTTGAGCTCCTCGACCTCGGCGCGCGCCTGCTCCAGCTGCGCGCTCAGGTCGTCGACCTGGCTCAGCGCCGAGTCCCGATCCTCGGCGAGCATCCGGAGCTCGGTCTCGGTCTGCTGGATGTAGAACTTCACCTGCGATCGCCGGAACCCGTACCACACCGTGTCGAAATCCGACTTAAGCGGCACCAATTCGCGGTCTTCGTACTGCCCCACGGTCTCACCCCACCTGAAGTTGATCAATCCTGCTGGGAGCGAGCCACGCCCCGACGCGGCAAGTTCCGTTGTACACCGGAAAAACGCCTGGCGATGTGCTCCACCGGACTGAAAAACCGGCAGACCGGACGCTGCGGCGCGGACGGTGCCACGGATCGCTGGCGCCATTCTCCTCGGCACCAGCGGCTAGATCAACAGTGCCGGATTCGGTGCAATGCAACGGACATCCGATGTTGACCGATCGGACATCAGGCGGGAAATGCCCGCGGGATCAGCTTTCCGCGGGCCCGGACAGCACCCGGCGGAATATCATCTCGATCTCGTCTCGGCTCGGCACCGATTCCCGGACGATGCCCTGCATCAGCAGCCCGCAGATCACCGCGGTCAGGGCCCGGCCGGTGGCCGCGTCGGTGTGCGCGGAGAACAGCTCGGCCATCGCGCTGTCCCACTCCTGGCTCACCCGGCGCAGCGCGGGCTTGTGCAGCGCGGCGACGTAGAGCTCGTGCTCGACCGCGGTCTGCGACCGGGCCGGGCCCAGGTAGTGCAGCACCAGGTCGGTCAGCGCGGCGGCCAGGTCGCCGTTGTCGGCCAACCCCTCGGCCCACCGCCGCAGGTGCGCCACGTCGTCGGCGGCGGCCTGCCGCAGGGCGCTGGCCAGCAGGTCGTCCAGCGAGGCGAAGTAGTAGGTGGTCGACCCCAGCGGCACCCCGGCCTCGGCGGCCACCGCCCGGTGGGTGAGCTTGTCCACACCGCGCTCGGCGACGACGGCGATCGCCGCGCGGGCGATGCGCTCGGGGCGGGCCGGGTCCTTGCGGCGCGCGGCGGGCGCGGGCTGCGTGGTCGACATGCGCTTGGACGTCCCTCCAGTGTCGCCGGCCACTTCTCGACGGCGGGCCGGATGACCTTGCACAGCCTGCCACGCCGAGGGGCCAGCGCGATGCGGTCCACGTCACCGGAATCGCATCCGCCCTGTTCGGAGCGCGAATTTTCATCGCCGGACAACATCGACCAACCCCAGTGATGTACAGATGTACACCAACGGTGTTAGGGTCTTCGGCGGCACTGAGAGCATTCGCACCAGGCCGAGGAATCGACCTGCTGCTGGAATTGAACGAAGACCGCGCACGGCCGCCACCGAATGCACCGCCAGGAGGTGAAATCGCAGTACGGCGCGCCGACCGCACCATTCGGCGAATTTCGCCTGGAAGCGACGAGAGATTCGCGTGGCGAACTGCCTGCTCTCGCGGCATCGTGTGACCACACCGCCACCAGAAGTGCGCGGTGGTGCAGTTCCAGCACGAAAAGCACGAACGACATCACGGGGATACGAGCATGTCGCAAGCTGAGAATTCAGCACCCACGCTGTTCATCGACGGCGAATGGGTGCCGGCCGAGGACGGTCGCACCCGCGAGATCCGCTGCCCCGCCGACGGGGAGCTGGTGGCCACCGTGGCCGAGGGCGGCCGGGCCGACGCCGAGCGCGCCGTGGCCGCCGCCCGGCGGGCCTTCGACGAGGGCTCCTGGGCGACGAGCTCGCCGTGGGAGCGCGGGGACCTGCTGCTGCGCGTCAGCGACATCCTGGTGCGCGACAAGGCGGAGTTCGCCCGCGCCGAATCGCTGGACACCGGCAAGCGGCTGGTGGAGAGCGAGTACGACATGGACGACATCGCCGCCTGCTTCCGCTACTTCGGCAAGATCGCCGGGACCGACGCCGGCCACCTGGTCGACACCGGGTCGCCGGACTCGATCAGCCGCGTCCAGTACGAGCCGGTCGGCGTGTGCGGCATGATCACGCCCTGGAACTACCCGCTGCTGCAGGTGGCCTGGAAGGTCGCCCCGGCCATCGCGGCGGGCGACACCTTCGTGCTCAAGCCCAGCGAGCTGACGCCGAGCACCGCGATCCTGCTGATGCGCGCGCTGACCGAGGCCGGGCTGCCCGCCGGGGTCGGCAACCTGGTGCTGGGCACCGGCGCCGAGGTCGGCTCGGTGCTCTCCGAGCACCCCGACGTGGACCTGGTCTCCTTCACCGGCGGCCTGCACACCGGCCGCAAGGTTTCGGCCGCGGCCGCGGCGACGGTCAAGAAGGTCGCCCTGGAGCTGGGCGGCAAGAACCCCAACGTGGTCTTCGCCGACGCCGACTTCGACACCGCCGTGGACTTCGCGCTGACCGCGGTGTTCCTGCACTCCGGCCAGGTGTGCTCGGCCGGTGCGCGGCTGATCGTGCAGGACGAGCTGCACGACGCGCTGGTGGACGAGGTCGTCCGCCGCGCCGAGCTGATCCGGCTGGGCGGTCCGTTCGACACCGACGCCGAGACCGGCCCGCTGATCTCGGCCGAGCACCTGCGCAAGGTCGACGACTACGTGGCCAAGTCGGTCGCCGAGGGCGCGGTCCTGCGCACCGGTGGCCGCCGCCCCGAGGGCGAGCGCTACGCGGGCGGCCACTACTACCTGCCGACGGTCCTCGACGAGGTGCGGCAGGGCTCCTACGCGGTGACCGAGGAGTCCTTCGGCCCGGTGCTGACAGTGGAGCGGTTCACCGACGAGGACGACGCGGTGCGCATCGCCAACGACACCCACTACGGCCTGGCCGGCGGGGTGTTCACCAGCGACCCGGCCAGGGCGCAGCGGGTGGCCAACCGGCTGCGGCACGGCACCGTCTGGATCAACGACTTCCACCCCTACCTGCCGCAGGCGGAGTGGGGTGGCTTCAAGCAGTCCGGCATCGGCCGCGAACTCGGCCGCGCCGGTCTCGGCGAGTACCAAGAGGCCAAGCACGTCCACCAGAACCTGCGGCCCGGTCCGCAGAACTGGTTCTCCGGCCAGTAAGGAAGTCCCGGGAGCTGCGGCGGTGCCAGATCCACCGCCGCAGCGCACCCGCGCGGCCTGACCGGCCGCGATCGCACCACGCGCGACGCAAAGCAACCACCCGGCCCAACCCTCCCGCACCCGGCGGGGGCGTTGACCGGGAAAGGAGTTCGGGGCATGAGCGCGCCCAATTTCGACGCCGAGCTCAACGAGTTCGGCTACACCAACAAACTGAAGAGAAGTCTCGGGGGGTTCCACACCTTCGCCGCCGGGATCAGCTACATCTCGGTGCTCACCGGCACCTTCCAACTGTCCTACTTCGGCCTGTCCTTCGGGGGGCCCGCCTACTGGTGGTCCTGGCCGATCGTGTTCCTGGGGCAGTTGCTCGTGGCGTTGAGTTTCGCCGAGCTGGCATCGCGGTACCCGATCGCCGGTTCCGTCTACAACTGGGCGAAGAAGCTGGGTGGTCAGCACGTCGGCTGGCTGGCCGGGTGGATGATGCTGCTGGCCTCGATCGTGTCGATCTCGGCCACCGCGCTGGCCTACCAGAACACCCTCCCGCAGATCTGGTCCGGCTTCCAGGTGATCGGTGACGGCGCCAACGCCACCGACGCCGCGGTCAACGGCATCATGCTGGCGCTGGTGCTGATCCTGTTCACCACGCTGGTCAACGCCTTCGGCGTCAAGCTGATGGCCCGGATCAACAGCGGTGGCGTGTTCATCGAGCTGGTCGCCGCGGTGCTGCTGATCGTGGCGCTGGCGCTGGTGGCGGTGAACCCACCGACCGTGGTGCTGGACACCAGCGGCACCGAGTCGGCCTACGGCGGCAGCTACCTCACCGCGTTCCTGGTCGCCGGGATCGCCTCCTCGTACGTGATGTACGGCTTCGACACCGCCGCCTCGTTGGGCGAGGAGTCCATCAACCCGCACCGCAACGCGCCGAAGGCGATCCTGCGGGCGCTGGTCGCCTCGTTCGTGCTCGGCGGCCTGATCATCCTGCTGGGCCTGATGGCCACCCGCGACTTCTCGGCGCCGGAACTGGCCTCCAGCGGCCTGCAGTTCGTGCTCAACGACGCGCTGGGCCCGCTCGTCGGCCGGTTGTTCCTGCTGGCCATCTTCGTGGCGATCACGGTGTGCGTGCTGGCGGTGCACACCGCCGCGATCCGCATCATGTTCGCGATGGCCCGGGACAACGCGCTGCCCGCGGGTTCGCTGCTGGCGCGGGTCAGCCCGCGGTTCCAGACCCCGGTCGTGCCGGCGGTGGTCATCGGCGTGGTCGCGGTGGCGCTGCTGCTGGTCAACATCGGCCAGCCGCAGATCTTCACCGC
This sequence comes from Saccharopolyspora sp. NPDC000359, assembly GCF_040300525.1. NCBI lineage: Bacteria > Bacillati > Actinomycetota > Actinomycetes > Pseudonocardiales > Pseudonocardiaceae > Saccharopolyspora > Saccharopolyspora sp. NPDC000359. The sequence continues at coordinate 8,937 of NZ_JBEPDU010000012.1, forward strand.
CATCACCAGCCTGGCGATCATCCTGATCTACGTCTCCTACCTGCTGGTTACCGTGCCGATGCTGGTCGCGCGGCTGCGCGGCAGGTGGAAGCCGGTCAAGGAGGAGGGCCGGTTCAGCCTGGGCAAGCTGGGGCTGCCGATCAACGTGCTGGCCGTGCTGTGGGGCGCGGGCATGACGATCAACCTGGCCTGGCCGCGCCCGGAGGTCTACAACGCCGAACCGCCTTACCACTGGTACCTGCAGTACAGCTCGGTGCTGTTCGTCGGAGTCGCCGCGGTCGCCGGGTTCGCGTACTACTGGTTCGTCCAGCGGCACAAGATCGGTGTCCTCGCCGAGCACTCGTCCACTTCGGACGCTGAAGAGCCCAGCCCGGTCGCCTGAGCGGCGCGCGGACAACTTCCCGCACAGAAACGGAGATTCGGACAATGACAGATCAGTTCGACTACGTGGTGGTCGGTGGCGGTAGCGCGGGTGCGGCAGTCGCGTCGCGGTTGTCGGAGGACCCGAACGTGACCGTGTGCCTGCTGGAGGCCGGGCCCTCCGACGTCGGCGACAAGGCCATCCTGGAGCTCAAGCGCTGGATGGCACTGCTGGAGTCCGGCTACGACTGGGACTACCTGATCGAGCCGCAGGAGAACGGCAACTCCTTCATGCGGCACGCGCGGGCCCGGGTGCTCGGCGGCTGCTCCTCGCACAACTCCTGCATCGCCTTCTGGGCGCCCGCCGAGGACCTCGACGAGTGGGAGTCGATGGGCGCCACCGGCTGGGGCGCCAAGGACATCTTCCCGCTCTACCAGCGGCTGGAGACCAACGACGGGCCCGGCGACCACCACGGCCGCAGTGGCCCGGTGACGCTGCGCAGCGTCCCGCCGAACGACCCGTGCGGTGTCGCGCTGCTGCAGGCCTGCGAGCAGCAGGGCATCCCGACCACGGAGTTCAACTCCGGCAAGACCGTGGTGCACGGCGCCAACTGGTTCCAGATCAACGCCCGCGAGGACGGCACCCGCTCCTCCTCGTCGGTGTCCTACCTGCACCCGAACCTGGACCGGCCGAACCTGGAGATCCGCACCCAGGCGTGGGCGAAGAAGGTCGTCTTCGACGGCACCCGGGCCACCGGCGTGCAGTACCTGGACGCGGACCTGATCCACACCCGCACGGTGTCGGCGCGCCGCGAGGTGGTGCTGTCCACCGGCGCCATCGACACCCCGAAGCTGCTGATGCTGTCCGGCATCGGCCCGGCCGAGCACCTGCGCGAGTTCGGCATCGACGTGCTGGTGGACTCCCCCGGCGTGGGCTCCAGCCTCCAGGACCACCCGGAGGGCGTGATCAGCTGGGACGCCAAGAAGCCGATGGTCACCGACTCGACGCAGTGGTGGGAGATCGGCATCTTCACCACCACCGAGCCGGGGCTGGACCGGCCGGACCTGATGTTCCACTACGGTTCGGTGCCCTTCGACATGCACACCGTGCGGCAGGGCTACCCGACCTCGGAGAACAGCTTCTGCCTGACCCCGAACGTCACCCGCGCCCGCTCCACCGGCACGGTGCGGCTGCGCAGCCGCGACTTCCGGGACAAGCCGAAGGTCGACCCGCGGTACTTCACCGACCCGCACGACATGCGGGTGATGACCGAGGGCATCAAGCTGGCCCGCGAGATCATCGAGCAGCCGGCGATGCAGGAGTGGGCCGGTGCCGAGCTGTTCCCGGGCCCGGACGTGCGCACCGACGACGAGATCGCCGACTACATCACGCGCACCCACAACACCGTCTACCACCCGGCGGCCTCGGTGCCGATGGGCGCCGAGGACGACCCGAGCAAGCCGCTGGACGCACGGCTGCGGGTCAAGGGCGTGCAGGGCCTGCGCGTCGCGGACGCCTCGGCGATGCCGTTCCTGGTCGCGGTGAACCCGAACATCACCACCATGGCCATCGGTGAGAAGTGCTCGGACATGTTGAAGGAAGACAACCGCTGATGAAGTGCGGGGCCGCCGCGCCCCGCACTTCACACCGATCTCACCCGATCGATGCCGTCACCGGTGCTGTTCCCCGAAAGCAGTGTGGTGTTCGGTAGCTGAGAAGGCCCCTCCGGTCCCCCGCCCCGGAGGGGCCTTCACCACTTCCTGCGTCGCGCCGTCGCCGGGGTGGACGTGATTCCGGTGCGGATCAGGTGTCCGGCCTCCGTTGGAATCGCCCGGGTCCCGGTCCGCCCAGGACGGCGCGTCGCCCTCGCCGGGGGACGGTCAGGCCGGGGACATGACCTCGTAGAGGTTGCCGGTGTCGTCGCAGAAGAACAGACCGCGGGGGCACAGCGGGTGGTCCACCCGCCCGTTGTCCGGTTCCATCGGGTCGCTGCCGAAGGGGACCTCGCGCTCGCGGAGGCGGGCGAGGACCTCGTCGAACTCCTCGGGCGTCACGTCGAACGCGAGGTGGTGCGGTTGGGCGTCGGGCACCGTCATGAACTGCAGGGTCAGCATGTCGTTGACCTCGACCGGGGCGAACTTCCCGTCGAAGCCGTCCGGCGGCAGGCGGCGCAGGCCGAGGATCTCGGCCAGGAAGTCGGCCGCCGCAGCGTTGTCCCCCGCGGGGACGATGGTGTGGTTGAGCGTGATCGTCACGCTGCCTCCTTGAACGCGCCGTGCAGGAACAGGTCGACGAGGTCGGCGGGTTCCACCCCGGCCGAGTCCCCCATCCGTCCCCGCGTGTGCAGGAATCCCAGGAACATCGCGGCGAGCTTGTCCGACGGCAGCCGCAGCGAGTCCCGCTCCGGCTCGAAGAGCTCGGCCACCGCGTCGCGGACCCCGTGCCCGTCCGGCCTCCTGGGGGGTTTCGACCGGTCCTTCTTGTGCCGAAGGCTGCGCGCCCCGGCTGGGTGCCCGCTGGCCTGCAACGCCCCGACCACCGCGCCGATCCGCTCCAGGTGCGCCGCGAGCGCGTCCGCCGCGGTGCGCAGCCGATCCGCCAGCGGCTGGTCGAGCGGGATCGACTCGATCTCCCGCGCCACCTGGTCCGGCCGGAACGCCTCGGTCACGCACTCCGCCAGCAGCTCGTCCTTGTCCTCGAACACCCGGAAGATCGTTCCCTCGCCAATTCCCGCGGCCCGCGCGACCTGCTTGGTCGTCACCGCCGCCCCGAACTCGGCCACCAGAGGCAGGGCGGAGGCGATGATCATCGCCCGCCGCTCCTCCGGACTCATCCCCGGCGCCCTGCGCCGCGTCGTCTCTCCCATGCCGACCAATGTACGGAGTGAGTACTCACTCCGTCAGTGCGAAGTGAGCACTCACTCCGTTCGGTGGTGCGCCGCGGGACTCGTTCCCACTGGTGGTCGACCGTGGCACCACGGCTCAGGAAGGGTCGGGGTAGCGCATCAGCAGCGTTGCGGTGACGTCGTCGGCCGGAGCTTGGTAGACGTGGTCGACTCCGCCGTCGAAGCGGATGTAGTCGCCGGGGCCGAGGGTCTCCGGGGCCGATTCCGGCCCTGTGACCAGGGTTCCGGTGTGCACCAGGAGCTGTTCGACCACGCGGGGCCGGTGCGCGGCGGAGACGTACCGGGCGCCCGCGCGCACGTGCAGGCGGTAGACCTCCAGGCGCTGGCCGCCCGCGACCACCCGGTCCATCAGCTCGACGTCCGCCACCTGACCGGACAGGTCCGCGCCGCGGGCGCGGTTGACCACCACGGGGGCCGCCGACTCCGGCTCGGCGACCAGCAGCCGCCCCAGTGGCACGTCGAGGACCGCGGCCAACGCGTAGAGGGTTTCCAGCGTCGGGTTGCGGCGCCCGGCCTCCAGCTCGGACAGCGTGCCCTTGCCGATCTCCGCGCGGCGCGCGGTCTCGGACAGCGACAGCCCGCGCTCGGCACGGGCCGCGCGCAGGTTCGCCCCCACCACCTTGACCAGCTCCACCGCTCCTCCTAGCATCGCGTCGTTCCATATACAGAACGGACGGGTTCCTGTGCTGCGCCGACGACTCCCCGCCGCCCCGGTGTCCACCCTGGTCGCCGGTGGCATCACCACGCTGGTCGGGGTGGTGAGTTCCGCGGCCATCGTCTTCCAGGCCGCCCGCGCGCTCGGCGCCGGGCCCGCCGAGATCGGTTCGTGGATCCTCGCGCTGGGCGTGGGCATCGGCGTCACCTCGATCGCACTGTCGCTGCGCTACCGCGCGCCCGTGGTGCTGGCCTGGTCGACGCCCGGTGCCGCACTGCTGGCCACGAGCAGCCAGGGCGTGTCGATGTCCGAAGCGGTCGGCGCCTTCCTGCTGGCCGCGGCGCTGACCGTGGTGGTCGGGCTGACCGGGTGGTTCGAGCGCGCGGTGGACCTGATCCCCGGTTCGATCGCCTCCGCCCTGCTCGGCGGAGTGCTGCTGCAGTTCGGCATCGGCGTGTTCACCACCATGCAGGACCAGTTCTGGCTGGTCGCGGCCATGCTGGCGGGCTACCTGCTCGGCAAGCGCCTGCTGCCGCGCTACGCGGTGCTCATCGCGCTGGCGGTCGGCGTGGTGCTGGCCGCCGCGCAGGGGTCGCTGCGGCTGGGCGGCATCGACGTCGCGCTGGCCAGCCCGGTCTGGGTGTGGCCGAGCTGGTCGCTGCACACCGCGATCAGCGTCGCCATCCCGCTGTTCGTCATCACCACGACCTCGCAGAACCTGCCCGGCGTGGTGACGCTGCGGGCGCACGGTTACTCGACCCCGGTGTCCCCGGTGCTGTCCTGGACAGGCGCGGCGAACGTGGTGCTCGCGCCGCTGGGCTGCTTCGGGATCAACCTCGCGGCGATCACCGCCGCGCTGTGCATGGGCCGTGACGCCCACGACGATCCGGGGCAGCGCTACAAGGCGAGCATCGCCTCGGGCGCCTGCTACCTCCTGCTGGGGATCTTCGGTGCGACGCTGGCCAGCCTCCTGGCGGCGTTCCCGCTGGCGCTGGTCACCGCGCTGGCCGGGATCGGGCTGCTCGACACCATCGGTGGCTCGCTGGCCAAGGCCACCGAGGACGCCGACAGCCGCACCGCGGCGCTGATCGCGTTCCTGGTCACGGCCTCGGGGTTGACGCTGTTCGGCATCGCCTCGGTGTTCTGGGGCCTGCTCGCCGGGGTCGCCGCCCACCTGGTCACCAGGCGGCCGACGGCGGTGGGCGGGGCTCCGGCCGGAGCCCCGCCCACCTGATCGGCCAGGGGTCAGCCGATCGTCGTGGTGGTCAGGACGGGGTTGGGGTTGGGGAAGCAGCGCGACGGCACGTCGACATCACCGATGATCGACGACACCGCGGCGGTGAAGGTCAGCCCGGGGTCGTCGTAGCTGGTGCCGTGCAGCTTCGTCTCGATCGTGCCGGAGTCACCGGCGGTGAGGTGCGCGGTGACGGTGGGCAGTTCGAACTCCGCGCCACCCTCGAGCGGACCGTCCAGGTGCAGGGTGGCGACGTCGCCGTCGACGGTGAACGTCGGCGGGTTCGGGCCGAGGCCGGACCCGCCCGCCAGGTCGGCGGAGACGAAGGTGGAGTTGGCCGGGATCGGGATCTTCAGGTCCAGGCCCTCGATCCGCTTGACCGTGAAGCCGTTGACCTCCGAAGGAACGGTGTTCACGGCCGGGTCGATCACGATGTCCAGCGCACCGCCGGGGGCGACGGTGTCCGGAGCCGTGACGTCAGCGCCCTGCTGGAAGTCGAACTGCTGCTCGCCCACCGGCGACGCTCCGGAGCAGTCGAAGTTGACGTCGAAGGCGGCCGCCAGGGCCTGTGGGGTGAACGCGAGCGCCGCGGCTGCGGTCAGGGCGGCAGCAGCGGCAGCGCGTCTGCTGCGGAGTCGGGACGACATTGGCCTCACCTCGCATAATCGGTTTCAGGAAGGTGCGGGCCGCGCGGCGACCCGAATACTTACTGACGAGTAAACTCCGCGTCAACGCGACCGCCGTTCCCACAATTCCCATCGGGCACCGAGCGCGATGCCTGGGCCACCGGCCTTCCGGGAACAACCGCCGTTCCGGTGGACGTCGCTGCGAAGAACGGGATCCGGCACGCGGGAGCCACCCACGACGGTGACGCGGGGTGACCAACAAGCTGCCGATGGTGGTACTTGCACGCTCACCCGGCGCAAGGACCGCGCCCGACCAGGCCCACTGACCCGAACGCCGTTCCCGGATTCACCCGTTTGAACTAAACACAATGTCGTCCCCCGTACGGAAAAATCGTCGCATGCGTCTAGGTCTGACCCTCCCCCAGTTCGGTCCGTTCGCCGACCCGGCCCTGGTGCCGAAGATCGCCGCGGAAGCGGAAGCGCTCGGCTTCGACAGCCTCTGGACCGGTGAGCGCGTGCACGCCGCCACCTCCCCGACCACCCCCTACCCCGGCGGGACCATGCCAGAGCAGTTCCGCACCGGCCTCGACCCGCTGCTGGTGCTGGCGCTGGCGGCCCAAGCCACCACCCGCCCGCGGCTGGGCACCAGCACCCTCAACGCCCCGCTGCACCCGCCGGTCCTCCTCGCCCGCAGCCTCGCCGGGCTCGACCAGCTCAGCGGCGGCCGGATCATCGCCGGGCTCGGCCTGGGCTGGTCGCGCGACGAGTACGACGCCGTCGCCGTGCCGTGGAAGGAGCGCGGCGCGCGGCTGGACGAGACGCTGGACGTGCTCGCGACGCTCTGGGGTCCGAACCCGGTGCAGCACAGCGGCAAGTTCTGGACCATCAGCCACGGCCACTTCGCGCCCAAGCCCGCGCAGCAGCACCTGCCGATCTACCTGGGTGGCCTGTCCCCCGCCGCGTTCCGCCGGATCGGGCGCCGCGCGGACGGCTGGCTGGGCGTGCCACTGCCCGCCGAGAAGCTGCGGGAAACCCTGGCGCAGATCGACGCCGAAGCCCGCGAGGCCGGGCGCGGCCCGATCACCACCGCACTGCGGATCAACGCCAAGCTCCAGGCGGAAGCGACGGAGGTCCCGGGCTCCGGCCCGGTCGAGCAGCTCGTGGACTACCTGCGCGCCGTGGCCGAGCTGGGCGTGGCCGAGGCCTTCGTCGACCTGCAGTTCAGCACCTCGACCCCGGCTGAGCTGCTGGAGCAGGCCGCGCGCATCCGCAACGCCGTCCCCGCCTGACCACCCTCCTCGCCGCCGGATCGGGTGCGCTCCCCGGGGGTTCGCACCACCGATTCGGCGGCGAGCACTAGCGCGACATACCGGCTAGTCGGTACGGTCCTGGGTCATGGGTTCCGGTGACGCAACCCGCCCGGTCCGGGCGGTCGTGTTCGACTACGGCGGCGTGCTGACCACCTCCAGTCGCGCGGCCCTGCACGCCTGGATGGACCGGGAGCGCATCCGGCCGGACACCTTCTCCGCCGCCATCAAGGAATGGCTCTCGCGCACCGCCCCGCCCGGCACCCCGGTCCACCGGCTGGAAACCGGCGAGCTCAGCGCCGAGGAGTTCAACCGCACCCTCGCCCACCGGCTGCGCACCCTCGACGACGGCCCGGTCGCACCAGACGGCCTGCTGCAGCGCATGTTCGCCCAGCTGGACAGCGAACCCGCGATGCTCGACCTGGTCCGCGCCCTGCGCTCCAGCGGCGTGCGCACCGCGCTGCTGTCCAACAGCTGGGGCAACGACTACCCGTGGGACCTGCTCGACGGGCTGTTCGACGTCGCGGTCATCTCCGGGGAAGTGCGGCTGCGCAAGCCCGACCCGCGGATCTACCACCTGGTGCTGGACCGGCTCGACCTGCCCGCCGCGCAGGTGGTCCTCGTCGACGACGGCGCCCCCAACGTCGAGGCCGCCGAACGGCTCGGCATGCGGGCGGTGCTGCACACCGGCGCCGCCGAAACCCGCGCCCGGCTCGCCCAACTCGTGCCGGACGCCGTCCCGCAAGGCAAGGAGTCCTGATGACCGCCGAACCGCTGCCCGGCCTCGACCTGGACCGGCTGCGCGCCCACCTCGACGCCGAGCGCCCCGGGCTGCTGGCCGGACCGCTGACCGGCGAACTCGTCCAAGGTGGGCGGTCCAACCTGACCTACCTGGTAGGCGACGGGCAGCAGCAGTGGGTGGTGCGCCGCCCGCCGCTGGGCCACGTGCTGGCCACCGCGCACGACATGGGCCGCGAGTTCCGGGTGCTGTCCGCGCTGGCCGGGACCGACGTGCCAGTCCCGGGCACCCACCTGCTCTGTCAGGACGACAGCGTGCTGGGCGCCCCGTTCTACGTCATGGAGTACGTGCCGGGCACCGTCTACCGCTCGCCGAAGCTGACCGAGCAACTCGCCCCGCAGCAACGCGCCGAACTGTCCTGGCAGCTGGTGGACGTGCTCGCCGACCTGCACGCCATCGACCCGGACCCGGTGGGGCTGGGCGACTTCGGCCGCCCGGCGGGCTTCCTGGAGCGGCAGGTGCGGCGCTGGAGCAAGCAGCTGGCCGCCTCCCGCAGCCGCGACCTCGACGGCGTCGAGGAACTCGCCACCCGCCTCGCCGACCACGTCCCCACCACCCCGCGAGCGGGCATCGTGCACGGCGACTACCGGCTGGACAACGTCATCGTCGGCGACGACCAGCGCATCCGAGCCGTGCTGGACTGGGAGATGGCCACCCTCGGCGACCCACTGACCGACCTCGGGCTGCTCGCGGTGTACTGGGAGGGCTTCAGCGGCGTCGAGCACAACCCCATCGCCAAGGGCATCGGCCCCGAGCACGGCTTCCCCTCCGCCCACCAGCTGCTGCAGCGCTACGCCGAGCGCAGCGGCACCGACCTGTCCGAACTGGACTGGTACGTGGCGTTCGGCTTCTTCAAGATCGCGGTGATCCTGGAAGGCATCCACTACCGCTTCATCCACGGCCAGACCGTCGGCGAGGGCTTCGACCACGTCGGCGCGCTGGTGGCCCCGCTCGTCGCCCAAGGCCTGACCACCCTCGCCCCACGCAGCCGGTGAGCTGCGCCGCCCCGCGAACTCACGCGTTCCAAGGAGGAATGATGGATTTCGGCTACGACGCGCGCACCGAGGAACTGCGCCAGCAACTCCTCGACTTCATGGACTCCCACGTCTACCCGGCAGAACCGGTCTACCTGCAGCAGCTCGCGCAGGCCGAGGACCCGTGGGCCGCGCACCCGCCCATCATGGCCGAGCTCAAGGCCGAAGCCCGCAAGCGCGGCCTGTGGAACCTGTTCCTGCCCGGTGAGCACGGTGCCGGGCTGACCAACCTGCAGTACGCGCCGCTGGCCGAGATCATGGGCCGCGCCGGGCGGCTGGCCCCGGAGGCCACCAACTGCGCCGCCCCTGACACCGGCAACATGGAAGTGCTGGCGCTGTTCGGCACCGCGCAGCAGAAGGAGCAGTGGCTGCAGCCGCTGCTGGACGGTGAGATCCGCTCCGCGTTCTGCATGACCGAACCCGACGTCGCCTCCTCCGACGCCACCAACATCGGCACCCGCATCAAGCGCGACGGCGACCACTACGTGATCAACGGCCGCAAGTGGTTCTCCTCCGGCGCGATGAACCCGCGCTGCAAGATCCTCATCGTGATGGGCAAGACCGACCCCGACGCCGAGCGGCACCGCCAGCAGAGCCAGGTCCTGGTGCCCACCGACACCCCCGGCGTGCGGATCGAGCGCAGCATGAACGTGTTCGGCTACACCGACGCCGACCACGGCGGGCACGCCGAGATCGTCTTCGACGACGTCCGGGTCCCGGTGGACAACGTCATCGCCGGCGAGGGCGAGGGCTTCGCGATCGCCCAGGCCCGGCTCGGCCCCGGCCGCATCCACCACTGCATGCGCGCCATCGGGATGGCCGAACGGGCGCTGGAGCTGATGTGCCGCCGCACCAACGAGCGCGTCGCCTTCGGCAAGCCGCTGGCCGAGCAGGGCGTCGTCCAGCACTGGATCGCCGAGTCCCGGGTCAAGATCGAGCAGGCCCGGCTGCTGGTGCTCAAGACCGCGTGGCTGATGGACACCGTGGGCAACAAGGGCGCGCACACCGAGATCCAGGCGATCAAGGTGGCGGTGCCGGAGATGGCCACCTGGGTCATCGACCGCGCCATCCAGGCCCACGGCGGCGGTGGCGTCAGCCAGGAGTTCCCCCTGGCCAACCTCTACGCCCACGCCCGCACCCTGCACATCGTCGACGGCCCCGACGAGGTGCACCGCCGTTCCCTCGCCCGCCGCGAGCTGAAGAAGTACCGCTGACCACGCACCGTCGTTGAGCACGGTGCAGGACCACGACGCACAAGGAGATTCCATGGCAGACAGTCGAGTCGCGATCGTCACCGGCGCCGCCCGCGGGATCGGCGCGGCCACCGCCCGGCGGCTGGCCGCGGACGGCTTCGCCGTCGCCGTCATCGACCTCGACGAGAAGCACTGCGCCGACACCGTCTCGGCCATCGAAGCCGACGGTGGCCGGGCGCTGGCCGTCGGCTGCGACGTCAGCGACGCCGAGCAGGTCCAGGCCGCGGTGGACCGCATCGCCACCGAGCTCGGCGGCCCGACCGTGCTGGTCAACAACGCCGGGGTAATCCGGGACAACATGCTGTTCAAGATGTCCGAGGACGACTGGGACACGGTCATGTCCGTGCACCTGCGGGGCGCGTTCCTGATGAGCCGCGCCGTGCAGAAGCACATGGTCGAGGCCGGGTGGGGCCGCATCGTCAACCTCTCCAGCACCTCCGCGCTGGGCAACCGCGGCCAGGCCAACTACTCCACCGCCAAGGCCGGGCTGCAGGGCCTGACCAAGACGCTGGCCATCGAGCTGGGCAAGTTCGGGGTCACCGCGAACGCCATCGCCCCCGGCTTCATCGCCACCGACATGACCAAGGCCACCGCCGAGCGGGTCGGCATGGAGTTCGAGGAGTTCACCAAGGCCGCAGCGGCGAGCATCCCGGTGGCCCGGGTGGGCCAGCCCGAGGACATCGCCAACACCGTGTCCTTCTTCGTCGACGAGCGCTCCGGGTTCGTCTCCGGCCAGGTCATCTACGTGGCGGGCGGGCCGAAGGCATGACCGTGGACGCCACCGACATCCGCGGCCGGGTCGAGGAGTTCCTCGCCGCGCACGATCCACAGCGGACCGAACGGCTGGAGTTCCTGCGGGCGCGCTTCGACGCCGGGCTGGCCTGGGTGCACTTCCCCGCCGGCCTCGGCGGCCTCGGCGCCGCGCGGGAGCTGCAGCCGGTGGTCGACGCCGCGTTCGCCGAGGCGGGCGCTCCCGACAACCAGCCGCAGCTCAACGTCATCGGCCTGGGCATGGCCGCCCCCACCATTCTGCGCTTCGGCACCGACGAGCAGCGCCAGCGGTTCCTGCGTCCACTGTGGACCGGAGAGGAGACCTGGTGCCAGCTCTTCTCCGAACCCGGCGCCGGATCCGACCTCGCCGCGCTGTCCACCCGGGCCGTGCGCGAGGGCGACGAGTGGGTGGTCGACGGGCAGAAGGTCTGGACCTCGCTGGCGCACCGGGCCCGCTGGGCGATCCTGGTCGCCCGCTCCGACCCCGACCAGCCCAAGCACAAGGGCCTGAGCTACTTCATCTGCGACATGACCGCACCGGGCGTGGAAGTCCGCCCGCTGCGGCAGATCACCGGTGAGGCCGAGTTCAACGAGGTCTTCCTGACCGGCGTGCGGATCCCGGACGCCCACCGGCTCGGCGAGGTCGGGCAGGGCTGGCAGGTCGCCATGGGCACCCTGATGAACGAGCGCGTCGCCATCGGCGGGCGCACGCCCCCACGCGAGGGCGGCATGATCGGCGAGGCCGCCGCGGCCTGGCGCGAGCACCCCGACAAGCGCACCCCCGGCCTGCACGACCGGCTGCTGCGGCTGTGGGTGGAGGCCGAGGCGACCCGGCTGACCAGCATCCGGCTGCGCCAGCAGATGGCCGTCGGCGAACCCGGCCCGGAGGGCTCCGCGGTCAAGATCACCTACGCCGAGCAGAACCAGGCGATCACCGGCTTCGAGCTGGAGTTCCTGGGCGAGGCCGGACTGGCCTACGACGACTGGGCGTTCCGCCAGACCGACTTCACCTCGCTTACCCGGCGCGGCGCCGGGTTCCGCTACCTGCGGACGAAGGGCAACTCCATCGAGGGCGGGACCACCGAGATCCTGCGCAACGTCATCGCCGAGCGGGTCCTGGGGCTGCCCCCGGAAGTCCGCACGGACAAGGACCGGCCGTGGAAGGAGCTGCCACGATGAGCGCCCCGGACCTGCTCTACAGCGAGCTGGAGGAGGACCTGCGGGCCACCGTGCGGCGACTGCTGCGCGACCGCTGCGACTGGACCGCGGTCCTGGCCCGCTGCGAGACCGACGAACCCTACGACCTGGCCCTCTGGCGCACCCTCGCCGGCGAGCTCGGCCTGGCCGCGCTGCTGGTGCCCGAGGAGCTCGGCGGGGCCGGGGCCAGCGCCCGCGAGCTGGCGGTGGTGGCCGAGGAGGTCGGCCGCGCCGTCGCCCCGGTGCCGTTCCTGGGCAACGTGCTCGCCACCGCGGCGCTGGTGTCCGGCGCGGAGCGGGAAGTCCTGCCGCAGCTGGCCGACGGCTCCCGGACCGGCACCGTCGCGGTCGGGCTGACCACCCCGCCGCAGGCGCCGTTCCCGCAGTCGGTGAAGGCCGACGGCGGGGCGCTGACCGGTGCGGTGTCGGCGGTGGTCGACCTGGAGGTCGCCGACCACGTGGTGGTCCCGGCCGTCGACGCCGACGGCGCGGCGCTGTACCTGGTGGACACCTCCGCCTCCGGCGTCACCCGGGCCCCGACCACACCGCTGGACCTCACCCGCCGGTTCGGCACCCTCGACCTGGACGGCGCGCGCGGACGGCGGCTGGCATCCGGCGCCGAAGCGGAGCGGATCCTGCGGCAGGCGCTGCTGACCGCCGCCGGGCTGCTGGCCTCCGAGCAGGTCGGGCTCGCGCAGCTCTGCCTGGACTCCACGGTGGAGTACGCGCGGACCCGGTACCAGTTCGGCCGCCAGATCGGCTCGTTCCAGGCGGTCAAGCACCGGCTGGCCGACCTGTGGGTGGGCGTCAGCTCGGGCCGCGCCGTGGCCCGCAACGCCGCGGACGCGCTGGCCCAGGACACCGAGCCGGAGCTCGCGGTGGCCATCGCCCAGGCCTACTGCTCGGACCTGGTCGTGCTGGCCGCCGAGGAGCACCTCCAGCTGCACGGCGGCATCGGCATGACCTGGGAGCACCCGGCCCACCTCTACCTGGGCCGGGCCAAGAGCTCCCAGCTCGCCTTCGGCATCGCCGAGCTCCACCGGCAGCGCATCGGCGAACTCGCCGACCTACCCCAGCCGTAACACCTCGTGAGCGGCGATGGTGGCTCCAACGACCATCGCCACTCACGACCCCACACCACCACCTCGTGAGTGGCGATGGTGCCTCTAACCACCATCGCCACTCACGACCCCACGGCACAGGAGGTGCGCGCAGTGCGCGTGTTCACGAGCAAGGAAGAGATCGTCGCCGCCAAGGGCGAGCAGCTCGGCACCAGCGAGTGGCTGACCATCACCCAGGAGCAGGTGAACCAGTTCGCCGACGCCACCCTGGACCACCAGTGGATCCACGTCGACGTCGAACGCGCCCAGCAGGGCCCGTTCGGCGCGCCCATCGCGCACGGGTTCCTCACCCTCAGCCTGCTGTCCGCGCTGAACGCGCAGAACTACCGGTTCGAGGGCGCGAAGATGGGCATCAACTACGGCCTGAACAAGGTCCGCTTCCCCAGCCCGGTCCCGGTCGGCGCCCGCGTCCGCTCCGTCGCCGAGCTCGCCGACGTCACCGAGGTCGACGGCGGCGTCCAGCTGACGATCAAGTCCACAGTGGAGATCGAAGGCGGCACGAAGCCCGCCTGCGTCGCCGAAGGGCTCTCCCGGGTCGTCTTCTGACCCACCCGGCCCCTGGGGCACCCGGATCGCGGGTGCCCCGCTCACGGCGTGGTGCGGATGTCCATACCCGGACCCAGCGGCAGGTCGGCGAAGTAGAAGATCGTCAGGATCAGCGCCCAGACCAGCCAGAACGGGACCACGAACGGGGTCATGCGGGCCACCAGGGTGCCCATGCCGGCCGCCGGTTCGTAGCGGCGCAGGTACCCCAGGATGATGAGCATGTACGGGTTCAGCGGCGTCATGATCTGGGTCGCCGAGTCACCCACCCGGAACGCCGCCTGCGCGAAGCCCGGTTCGAAGCCCAGCAGCACGAACATCGGCACGAACACCGAGGCCATCAGCGTCCACAGGCTGGACCCGGAGATGATGAACAGGTTCAGCACCGAGGCCAGCACCATGAACCCGAGGAACGCCGGGTAGCCGTCCAGGCCGATCGCGCGCAGCAGTTCGGCGCCCGAGACCGCCACCCACGAACCGAGGTTCGTCCAGTTGAACAGCGCGATGAACTGCCCGAGCACGAACGCCAGCACCAGGAACCCGGCCAGCTCCCGGACCGCATCGGCCATCAGCTTCGGCACATCCGCGGCCCGCCGCACCACGCCCACCTTCGCGCCGTAGGCGATCGCCGGGACCACGAACCCGAGGAAGATCAGCGTGGTCACCGAGTCCAGCAGCGGCGACTTGGGCAGGAAACCACCGGCGTCGTTGCGCAGCGGCGAGTCCGGCCACACCACCAGCAGCAGCACCGCGGCGGCGGTGAGCAGGAACGCCAGTCCCGCCCAGGCCAGGCCGCGGCGCTCCGCGGGTTCCAGCGCCGCCGTGACCGCAGGCCCCTCCTCCGATGCTTCGCGAGGCACCCCTGTGCGCACCAGGCGCGGCTCGATGACCTTGTCGATCAGCAGTCCCGCGAGCAGCCCGAGCACGATCGAGGACGCCAGGTTGAAGTAGTAGTTGGACACCGGCGTGACCGCCGTGCCGGGGTCCGGCAGCACCTCGGCGACCTTGTTGCTGATCCCGGCGAACAGCGCGTCCAGGCTGGTCACCAGCGGCGAGGTCGAGTAGCCCGCGCCGACGGCGGCGAACCCGCCCAGCAGCCCGGCCACCGGGTGCCGCCCGGCGGCCTTGAACACCAGCGCCGCCAGCGGCGGGATGATGATCATCGACGAGTCGGCCATCACGCTGGCCGCGATGCCCACCAGTCCGACCGCGTACGGCAGCACCCAGCGCGGCGCCCCGCCGAAGGCGACCCGGATCAGCGCGGTGAGCAGCCCGGTGCGCTCGGCGAGGCCCACCGCGAGCATGATCGTGACCACCGTCTTCAGCGGCGGGAACCCGATGAAGTTCTCCGCCATGCCGGTGAACAGGAACTCCAGGCCCTCGCCGCTGAGCGCGCCGCGGATCGGCGTCACCTCGTCGTCCCCGGGGATCCGCACGGTGGTGCCGAAGGCGGCGACCGCGGTGGAGACCACCACCACGGCCAGGAACAGCAGTCCGAACAGGAGGAAGGGCTCGGGCAGCTTGTTGCCGACCCGCTCCACCAGGTTCAGCACCCGATCGATCCGCGACGGCCGAGCGGCCCGGGTTTCGCTCATGCTCGCTCCTGCGCTGGGAGGGGAAGGGCAAGCGGTAGCGAACCTCCCCGGCCGCACGCAGCGCAAGCCCCGACGGCGTAGCGCTCCCGGCCGCCGCCGACCGGGGTTGGTTTCGGTCAGCACTGAAGCGATAGTCGCGAGAACAGTGTTGAGAGGAAAAGGAGCGGCCTGGCGGAAGAATTGATTCTGGAAGCAAATTTCCGGAGACCCATGAAATGCGTCACCAAATGGGCAGGAAATAACGTCGCCAGCCGACGCCCACCTCGCGGACCAACACAGACCTGCGTATTCCATTGTGGACGAACAGCGGTGATCAACCTTGCTAGATCGCTGCTGCGCGGCGGGAAATTAGCCACTGGACACTGTGATGACCAGCTCACCGCAACGGCTGCCAACCGTTCTGGTGATTGCTCGAATTCCGCACAACGCGGCGCTCCGCCCGGGGGTCTTGATATGCGGGTCCGCGCGAACACCCCGCCGCGGGCCCGATTCCCGACCCACGAGGAGGAAGAGGAAACGATGACTGCGATCCAGCTCATCGGCCGCTCGGCCGCGGCCGCGGCCCTGGTCCTCGGCACAGCACTGCTGCCCGCCACCGCGCACGCCGAGGGCGGGGCCGCCCGGCTCACCCTCACCGTCCACGACCTGCACGGCGAGACCACGCCCGCCACCACCACGCTCACCTGCTCCCCGGCCGGGGGCTCGCACCCGACCCCGGCCGAGGCCTGCGCGGTCCTCGACCAGGTCTCCGGCAGCATCGCCGACGTTCCCACCCAGGCCCCGGGCACGGCGTGTCCGCTGATCTGGCGACCGGTGGCGGTGACGGCCACCGGCCTGTGGAACGGCACGCCGGTCGACTACTCGGGGACCTTCGCCAACGACTGCGTCCTGCGCTCCGAGCTCGGCGTGGTCTTCGACTTCTGACCGGCGGTCCCCGGCCTGGCAGGCGCACCCCCGGCCTGCCAGGCCACCGGGCCGCTACCGGTCGCGCAGCTGGCGGCGCAGGATCTTGCCGGTCGACGTCTTGGGCAGCTCGGCGACCAGCTCGACCTGGCGCGGGTACTTGTAGGCGGCCAGCTGGTCCCTGCAGTGCGCGACCAGCTCCTCCGCCGTCGCCGACGCGCCCGGTTTCAGGGCGACGAAGGCCTTGACGGTCTCGCCGCGGTAGGGGTCCGGCACGCCAACCACCGCCGCTTCCAGGACCGCCGGGTGCTCGTAGAGGACGTCCTCGACCTCACGGGGCCAGACCTTGTACCCGGAGGCGTTGATCAGGTCCTTCTTGCGGTCCACCACGTAGAACCAGCCCTCGGCGTCCATGAACCCGACGTCCCCGGTGCGCAGTTCGCCACCCGGCAGCGCCGCCGCCGTGGCCTCCGGCCTGCCCCAGTAGCCGGGCACCACCTGCGGTCCGGCGATCGCGATCTCGCCGACCTCGCCGACCGGCACCTCCGCGCCCTCGTCGTCCAGGATCCGGACCACCGTGCCGAACACCGGCAACCCGATCGACAGCGCCCCGGAGGTCGGGTCCACCGGGGCGTTCGCGCCCGGCGGGACGAGGTGGGTGATCGAGGTGGTCTCGGTCAGGCCGTAGGCGTTGTGGATGTAGTGGCCCGTCGCGCACTGGAACTGCTGGTTCACCGCCGGGGGCACCGGCGCGCCGCCCGAGTAGACCAGCCGGAACGACCGGAAGTCCGCCGCCGACACACCCTCCGCCGCGGCCAGCGCGATGAACGCGGTGATGGCGCCGATGGTGAAGGTGGGGCGGTGCTCCCGGATCGCGTCCAGGACCACCTCGGGGTGGAAGCGGTGCGCCAGCACCAGCGGGCACGGCACCAGCAGCGACAGCGCGAAGTGCCCGACCAGCCCGGTGATGTGGAACAGCGGCGCCACCCCCAGCACGCTGTCGGCCGGGGTCAGGCCCATCCAGTCGCGGAAGGCCTGGGCGTTGAACGCGATCACGGCGTGGGTGTTCATCGCGCCCTTGGGTTCGCCGGTCGTGCCCGAGGTGTAGGTGAGGACCGCGACGTCGTCCGGCGCGGGCGGCTCTGCCACCGGCTCGCGCCCGGCGTTGCGGTGGACGATGTCGAGCAGGTCCAGGGCCTGCCCGGCACGCGCCGGCGGCATGACGCGGGGGTCGTCGCGGGTCTGCCAGTCCCGCGCGGAGCACGTGATGACCGTGGACACCTGCGTGGCGCCGGAGGCGAGCACCTCCCGCGCGACCGAGTCGTGCAGCTCGTCCAGGCACAGCAGCGCGGTGGCGCCGGAATCGGTCAGCAGGAAGCTGAGCTCGCGGGCCTTGTTCATCGGGTTGATGACCACCGCCGCTCCCCCGGCCTTCCACGCGGCCACCACCGCGACCACGAACGCGGGGTTGTTCTGCACGTAGACGCCGAGCCGGTCACCTGCCCGGAAACCGTTGTCCTGCAACGCGACCGCGAGCGCGTCGGAGGCCGCGTCCACCTCGGCCAGGGTGAGCCGCCCGTCGAAGTAGCGGACGGCGTCGGCGTCAGGTGCGCGGGCCACCGAGGCCCGGAACAGGTCGAGCACGGTGCCGTGCTCCACCTCGATCTCCGGTGGGAGGTCCCCGTAGTGGGCGAGCCAGGGGCGTTGCGCGTAACTGCTCATCTGACCACCAGTGTCCGGAAGCGGTCGGTGTTCTCCCGCGACTACCCCGAACCTGGCACCTCGACCAGGAGCGGTCAAGGCGGCGGAAGTGGTTGGCCCGCAGCCGGATCAGGGGCGCAGCGAGGCCAGCAGCAGGTCGGCGAACTGCGCACCGACCTCCTCCCCGGTGAGCTCGCCGTCCTGGCGGAACCAGGTGCCCAGGTGGTGCACCGCGCCGAAGAAGAAGTCCACCACCAGGTCCGGTGACTTGTCCACCCGGAACACCCCGGCGCGCTGGCCCTCCTCGATCAGCGCGCACACCCGCTCGTGGTACCGGCGGCGCTCCGCGCGCACCTCCGCCTGCTTGTCCGGGTGCAGCAGGTGCATGGAGCGGAAGAAGATCTTGGTGTCGTCGAGGTTGGCCGCCGTGGTGGCGACCACGTCCGCGGCCACCGCGTGCAGCCGCTCCTGAACCGGGGCTCCGCTGTCCGCCGCGCTCTCCATCCGCGCGTGCTGGACTCGCAGCACCCGCGCGTAGATCTCGTAGAGCAGGTCGTCCTTGGACCCGAAGTAGTGGTACATCGCCCCCTTGGTGACCCCGGCGGCGTCCACGATCTGCTGCACCGAGGTCAGCTCGTAGCCCTGCTCGGCGAACAGCCGCGTCGCGACCGAGAGCAGTCGCTGCGGGACCGGCTCATCCCCCGCCGCCGCCGTGGCGGTGGTGGTGCGGCCGTTGGCCACCCGCGCCATGTCTACCTCCCCTGTCGATCCCGCTCAGCGTATCGACCCGCCGGTCCGCTGCACCGCGGACCGGCGGGAACCAGCCCGTCATCCCAGCTTGCGCTGGAGCTTGCGCATGCCCGCCTGCCACCGCTGCGGCTGGCCCGCGCGCAGCGCGTAGTAGTCGGCGACCTCCGGGTGCGGCAGGATGAGGAACTCGCCACTGCCCAGCGAGTCGGCGACCACGTCGGCGACCTGCTCGGGTTCCAGCGCACCGTCGTCGAGCAACGTCTTGCCCGCGTCACCGCTGCTGCCGAGCATGTTCGTGCGCACGCCCTGCGGGCACAGCGCCTGGGCCGTGATGCCGCGGTCGGCGTAGGTGATCGCCAGCCACTCGGCGAAGCCGACCGCCGCGTGCTTGGTCACCGAGTACGGCGCGGCGCCCAGCATGGTCAGCAGACCGGCGGCCGACGCGGTGGCCAGGAAGTGCCCCTCCCCGCGCTCCAGCCAGTGCGGCAGCACCGCGCGGGCTGCCCGGACGTGCGCCATCACGTTGACTTCCCAGGAGTCGGCCCACGCCACCTCGTCGGCCTCCGGGCCGCCGCCGCGGGAGATCCCGGCGTTGGCGCAGAACAGGTCGATCCGCCCGTGCTCGCCGAGCGCGGCATCCACCAGCGCGCGCACGCCGTCCTCGCTCGCCGCGTCACCCGGCACCGCCAGACCACCGACCTCGTCCGCCACCCGCTGGAGGCCTCCGGCGTCCACATCGGCCAGCACGACCTCCGCGCCCGAAGCGGCGAACCTGCGGGCCATCGCCGCACCGATGCCGTTGCCCGCACCGGTGATCACCGCGACCGAACCGGGCAGCCGCACCTCACACACCACCCTTCAGCGTCACGCCACCGTCGAGCACCAGGACCTGACCGGTGATCCACGAGGCCTCGTCGGAGAGCAGGAACGCCGCCGCACCGCTGATGTCGGACGGAACTCCCAGGCGCTGCAACGGGTACTGCGCGGCGACCTCGTCCTCACGCCCCTCGTAGAGCGCGGTGGCGAACTTCGTCTTGACCACCGCGGGCGCGATGGCGTTGACGCGGACCTTGGGACCGAGCTCCACCGCGAGGTCCTTGGTGATGTAGGCCAGCATCGCCTTGGTGGCCCCGTAGAAGCCGATGCCCGGTGCGGGCCGCAGTCCGGCCACGGAGGACACGTTGAGCACCGCCCCGCCGTGCTCGCCCATCCCCGCCCGGTGCACCTGCTGGGTCCAGGCCAGCGCGGCGAGCACGTTGACCTCGAAGGACTTCCGGGCGATGCCGGGGTCCACGTCGAGCAGCGGCCCGTAGGCCGGGTTGATGCCGGTGTTGTTGACCAGCAGGTCGACCCGGCCGAACGCCTCGACCGTCCTGGCCACCGCCTCGGCCTGGTGCTCGGCGTCGTCGGCCTTCCCGGCGATGCCCAGGGCGTGCTCCGCGCCGCCCAGCCCGGCCACCGCCTCGGCCAGCGGCTCGGGCTTGCGCGCCGTCACGGTCACCTTCGCGCCTTCGGCCACCAACCGCTCGGCGATGGCCAGGCCGATGCCCCGGCTGGCGCCGGTCACGATCGCCACCCGCCCGTCGAAACGCTTGCTCATCCACTTCCTCCTTCTCGGCCGACTCCGCGACCCGAGCAACTCTCCCTGGAACCGCGCGGCACACGCGCGCTAGTCCGCCGCCCGGGCGGTGTCCCGCAGCTGGCGCCGCAGGATCTTGCCGGTGGCGGTCTTCGGCAGCTCGTCGAGGATCTCGACGCTGCGCGGGTACTTGTAAGCCGCCAGCTGCTGCTTGCAGTGCGCGATCAGCTCCTCGGGCTTCGCCGAGGCACCGTGGCTCAGGCTCACGTAGGCCTTGACCGTCTCACCGCGGTAGGCGTCGGGCACGCCGACCACGGCGACCTCGCGCACCGCCGGGTGCCCGTAGAGGACGTCCTCCACCTCGCGCGGCCACACCTTGAACCCGGACGCGTTGATCATGTCCTTCTTGCGGTCCACCACGTAGAACCAGCCCTGCGCGTCCATGAACCCGACGTCCCCGGTGTGCAGCCGCCCGTCGCGGATCCCGGCCGCGGTCTCGGCCGGCTTCTCCCAGTAGGACGGCACCACCATCGGGCCCTCGATGACGATCTCGCCGACCTCCCCCACCGGCAGGTCCGCGCCCTCGTCGTCGACGATGCGCAGCACGGTGTTGTATGTCGGCAGCCCGACGCTGAGGGTGCCGGAGGCCTCGTCCACCGGGGCCTCCAGGTGCGCGGGCACCGAGGTCGCGGTGGCGGTGGTCTCGGTGAGCCCGTAGCCGTTGCGGATGTAGTGGCCGAACCGCGTCCGGAAGGCCTCGACCACCGCGGCGGGCAGCGGTGCCCCGCCGGAGTAGACCAGCTGCAGCGAGGAGAAGTGGTCGGCGGTGACGTCCGGGTGGTTCATCAGGGCCATGTACGCGGTGGACGGCCCGACCATGTAGCAGGGCCGGTGCTCGGCGAGCGCGTCCAGCACCACGCCGGGTTCGAAGCGGTACGCCAGGTCGAGCTGGCGACCGGCGGCCAGCGCCCCGCCCAGCTGGCAGACCAGGCCGGTGATGTGGAACAGCGGGGCCAGCCCGAAGATCCCGCCGCCACCAGTCTCGCGGATCCGGACGGCCATCCCCTCGGCGTTGAACACGACGTTGCCGTGGGTGTTGGTGGCGCCCTTGGGCACGCCGCTGGTGCCGGAGGTGTAGACGAGCAGCGCGATGTCCGAACTGGACAGCTGCACCGCGGGCGGCCGCTGCCCGGTGTGCGCCCGCGCGACGGCCAGCAGGTCCGCGCACCCGGCCGCGGGGCGCCGCTCAGCGCGGCTGAACAGCCGGGGGTCGTGGCGGGTCTGCAGGTCCAGTTCGCTGGTGGTGACCGCGACGCGCACCCCGGCCGGTCCCGCGAGCTCGCCGAGCACGTCGTGCCAGCCCTGCTCGGAGGAGACCACCGCGGTGGGCCGGGCGTCGGCGAGGATCCTGGTCAGCTCGCGGCTGCGGTACATCGGGTTGAGCGGGACGGCGATCGCGCCGACCTTCCACGCGGCGAGCAGCGCGATGGGGAACTGCGGCACGTTCTGCAGATACAGCGCGACCCGGTCGCCGCCCTCGACGCCCTGTTCGAGGAGGTGCTGCGCCAGGCCATCGCTGAGCTCGTCGAGCTCGCGGAAGGTGAGCCGGCCGTCGAAGTAGGTGACGGCGACCCGGTCCGGGTGCTCGCGCCGGGCGGCGGCGAACAGCTCGAGCACGGTGCCGCACCGCGGTTCGATCACCTCGGGGTTCTCGTCGCCGTAGAGCTCCAGCCAGGGTCGTGCGTCGTACGGGCTGCCCAACACGCCACCTCCACGTTGAGACCGACCAGTCGGTACGTCCAGTCAACGGCCCCCTGCCCGGCCGCGTCAACCCTCCCGCGCTTCGCAACCTCGCCAAACCGTTGACCGCCCAGCTGGTCTAGTCCATTTTTCGAAGACGCGTCCGGCACCGATCCCCCCGGAGGTCCGCATGATGAGACGCCTGGCCACCCTGGCCGCGGCGGCCCTGACCGCACTCGCACTCGCCCCGTCCGCCACCGCCGCCGAACCACAGGCCCTGCCGAAGCACCAGCTCACCGGCTACTGGCAGAACTTCGTCAACAACGCCCAGCCGCTGAAGATCAGCGACATCTCGCCGAACTACGACCTGGTCGCACTGGCCTTCGCCAACGCCGACCCGACCCGACCGGGCGCGGTGACCTTCACCGTCGACCCCGAGCTCTCCGAAGCGCTCGGCGGGTACACCGACGAGCAGCTCAAGGCCGACATCGCCGCGAAGAAGGCCGAGGGCACATCGTTCGTGCTCTCCATCGGCGGCGAACTGGGCAACGTCGACCTGGGCTCCGAGGCCAACGTGGCCAACTTCGTCGACTCGGTGGGGCAGGTCCTGACCGACTACGGCATCGACGGGTTGGACATCGACCTGGAGCACGGCCTCAACGTCCCCAACACCACCAAGGCCGTGCAGCAGCTGCGCGAACAGGTGGGCGACGGCTTCCTGCTGACGATGGCCCCGCAGACCCTCGACGTGCAGCCCGGCGGCGCCTACCTGGAGCTGATCGGCAACCTCAAGGACGTCATCACCGTCGTGCACACCCAGTACTACAACTCGGGGTCGATGAACGGCTGCGACGGACAAGTCTACAGCCAGGGCTCGGTCGACTTCATCACCGCGCAGGCGTGCGGACTGCTGCAGGTGCTGCGCCCGGACCAGGTCTCGCTGGGCCTGCCGGCCGCACCGTCGGCCGCCGGGAGCGGCTACGTGGACCCGTCGGTGGTCGGCAACGCGCTGAACTGCCTGACCGCCGCCGAGGACTGCGGGCAGTACACCCCGGACCAGCCGCACCCCGAGCTCAGCGGGGTGATGACCTGGTCCATCAACTGGGATGCCAGCAGCGACAACGCGTTCTCCGACCCCGTTCGGGCGCATTTGGACACGCTGCCGTAATCGATCGCGGCTCCGGTCCGGGCACCCGGCCCACGATCACGGTGGGGCGCAACCCGACCGGAGCCGCGCGGTCATCACGGTCCGCAATCCACATGCTACGAAAAGTGAGATTTTCCACCGGGCGCACGTTCGCGCACACATTTTCCGGTTCCCGCGCTACCCTGGAGGCATGTCAGCCGCGCTGGAGACCGTGTTGGCCCGTGCCGGTTTAAAGGTCACCGCCAACGAATTCCTGACCCTCGTCGAGGACGCAGCCAAGAAGCTCACCTCGCCGCAGGCAGACCCAGCCGCGCACTTCACCGACGCGGAACGGGTCGCCCTCTGCGAGGCCGGGCTGGACCTGACGCCGCTCGACGACGCCGAAGTCGACCCCCGCGCGCGCACCCTCGCCGAGCAGGCGGTGCTGCGCGACACGGCGCTCTCGGTCAACCAGGCCGCCGAGCGCATCGGGGTGGACACCAGCCGGATCCGCCACCGGATCAGCGAACGCCGCTTGATCGGGTGGAAGGACCGCGGTGGGTGGCGACTGCCCGCCTGGCAGTTCACCGACACCGACGTGCTGCCCGGGCTGGACGCCGTGCTCGCGGTGATGCCCGTGGACCAGCCCGCGCTGGTGCTGGCCAACTTCATGACCACGCCGCAGGAGGACCTCGAGATCGGGGACCGCCCCGCGAGCCCGCGCGAGTGGCTGCTGGCCGGGGGCGACCCGCACCGGGCGGCCGAGCTCGCCGCCACCATCGGCACCCCGGCCTGAGCACCCACCCCACCCTTCGAGACACCCACCCAGGACCTCCATGGCACGGCTACCCCAGCCGCCTGCTCCCGCTGTGCTGCAGGCGATGCTCCGGCGCACCGAAGACGTGATCGCGGTGCCAGCCGGTACTCGCCTGGTGCGCGTGTTCACCACCGGGGGCAACCACCCCCAGCAGTGGAACAGCTTCCGCTACGCCGGGCCGCTGCCGCACGCCAGGTTCGACCCGCACCTGCCCAACGCGCAGGGCGGACCGACGGTCACCCGCGAGCACGGCGTCCTGTACTTCTCGCTGTCGGTGCAGACCTGCATCGCCGAGGTTTTCCAGGCGACTTCCACAGTGGATCGCCGGACCCGCAGCCCGCAGCTGGTGCTGTTCCGTCCACGTCGGACGCTGCGGCTGCTGGACCTGACCGGCCTGTGGCCCACCCGCGCAGGCGCCTCGCAGGCGATCGCCACCGGCCCCAAGCTGCGCACCCAGGCGTGGGCCCGCGGCATCCGCGCGGCCTACCCGGAACTCGACGGCCTCTGGTACCGCTCCTCGATGGACGCGGGAAACCCGTCGCTGTGCCTGTGGGACCCACCAGCAGCCACAGCACTCCCAGATTCCCCAGACGTCCTGCTCCCCCTGAGCCACCCGGGACTGGACGTCCCATTGGGACGGGTGTGCAAGGAGCTGAGCTACACGCTCCTGGACTGACCCCGTGCCCGCTCCGCGCGGCAGTGCGGGAGCACGCCCTCAGCGCCCTCCACCCATGCCACTCGGAGTGCGGGTGCCCCACTTGACGCAGTTCGCCACAGGCTTGTCGAACCAGCATTGGCGCTGACGCTTCCGCGATGCGAAAGTGCCCGGGACTCCGCGGAGTCCCGGGCACCCCACGTCCGAGTGGTCAGGCCTTCTCGGCCTGCTCCGAGGACTCGGCCGACTCGTCGTTCTTCTTCGCCTTGGCCAGGCTGGCCCAGGTCGTGATGGCCAGGACCACCACGATGAAGCCCAGCGACATCCAGTTGTTGATGTCCAACCACTCCGGGACCAGGTGGTACTCGTGGAGCGCGTGGATGATCAGCTTGATGCCGATGAACCCGAGGATCACCGCCAGGCCGACCGACAGGTAGATCAGCTTGTCCACCAGGCCACCGAGCAGGAAGTACAGCTGCCGCAGCCCCATCAGCGCGAAGGCGTTGGCCGCGAAGACCAGGAACGGGTCCTGGGTGATGCCGAAGATCGCCGGGATCGAGTCGACCGCGAACAGCAGGTCGGCGCTGCCGATCGCGACGATCACCACGAACATCGGGGTCAGGAACTTCTTGCCGTCGATCTTCACGACCGACTTGTGGCCGTGGTAGTCGTCGGTCACCGGGAACACCTTGCGGACCCAGCGGACCACGGCGTTCTCGCTGTACTCCTCGTCCTCGTCCTTCTTGCGCACCATGCTGAACGCGGTCCAGAGCAGGAACGCGCCGAAGATGAAGAAGATCCAGACGAACTGGGCGATCAGCGCGGCGCCGACGGCGATGAAGATGCCGCGCATCACCAGCGCCAGCAGGATGCCGATCAGCAGCACGCGGTGCTGGTGGATCGAGGGCACCGCGAAGCTCGACATGATCACCATGAAGATGAACAGGTTGTCGATGCTCAGCGAGTACTCGGTGATGTAACCGGTGAAGTACTGGATGGCGAAGTGCGCATCGCCGAAGATCCAGACACCGATGCCGAACAGCACTGCGCACGCGACGTAGAAGGTGACCCACTTCGCGGCTTCACCCGTGGTGACCTCGTGCGGCTTGCGGTCCACGATCACCAGGTCGAGCAGCAGCAGCAGGGCCAGACCGCCGAGCGTGGCGGCCCAGACCCACCAGTGGACGTCGAGCTTGTCGACCGCTCGTTGTGCCTGCTGGGCGAGCAACGTCACGTCGGCACCCATGAATCACCTCCGGTTCAGGGCGTGCGCCAAGGGACCGGAGGTCTCTTCCACCGGCTTGGGGCCGGTCGACGGCACCGGGCTTGTCCGAGCAAGTTCCGTGATGACGGCACCGCCGCGAAGGAATACTCCCCTCCACTTGCCAAGATTGTCACTTATGCGCCCTCCGCGGCACCAGCAGGGGTGGCCACAAGCAACGAACATCACGCAGGGACGGTACGGCGCGGGCTTGCCAGCGGCAATGCGAAGCGCCCTCACGTCACCCCGACGGCCGCTGGGCAGCGGTGGTGGCGGGGCCGTCCGCGCGCGCGACCGCTGGGGCATTGATCTCCCGGCGATCGCGGTTATGATCACCGGCACCCGGTCTCGACCGGGACCGCACGCGGGGATGCGGCGAGGCCCCGGCAGCGGGCACGACGAGGTGTCCGGTTGCTGTTTGGTCTCCAGTTCATAGCTTCTTGTCTTCGCACTCGTCTGGATCCGAACCGGTGCTGCCGTCTTCCCCTACTGTCGAAAACGTGTCCGCATCCCGTCGCCGCCGCACGCGCCGCGCGCTGGCCGCGCTGTCCTGCCTCGCCGTGGTGGTGCTCACCGCAATCCTGTGGACCGGCGAGCCACCGCGCCCAGCCGCACCAGAACCTCCGCGGGAGGCGATGGTCGACGTGGTCGACGGCCCGGAGGACGACCAGCGGATCCAGCTCGACGTCACCCTCTACGCCCCGATCGAGACCCCGGCGCCGACGATCCTGCTCGCGCACGGCTTCGGCGGCAGCAAGGCGGACACCGCCGGGCAGGCGCGGGAACTCGCGGATCGCGGGTTCACGGTCCTCACCTACTCCTCCCGCGGTTTCGGCCGCAGCACCGGGGAGATCGCGCTCAACGACCCCGACTACGAGGTCAAGGACGCCCAGCAGCTGCTGGACTGGCTGGCCCGCCAACCCGAGGTGTCCCGCGACGGCGACGGCGATCCGCGGATCGGCGTCACCGGTGTCTCCTACGGCGGGGCGCTGAGCCTGCTGCTGGCCGGTCAGGACCCGCGGGTCGACGCCATCGCCCCGGTGATGACCTACAACGACCTCGGCCAGGCGCTGCTGCCCAACAACGCGGCCCGCACCTCCAGCGCCAGCCCGACCCCGGCCGCCGGGTCGTTCAACGACCAGGGCGTGTTCAAGCAGGCGTGGGCCGGGCTGTTGTTCGCCGCCGGGACCGCGCCGCGGCCCATCGACCACACCGAAGCGGGCGGCGGTGCCGCGAACGCCTCGACCGGCTCGACGGTGCCGCCGCTGACCTGCGGGAACTTCACCGAGGCCGTGTGCAGGGCCTACAGCGAGGTGGCGCAGACCGGGCGGGCCGGGGCGGAGACGCTGGCCCTGCTGGACCGGGTCTCGCCGAAGTCGGTCACCAGCCGGATCAAGGTGCCCACGCTGCTGGTGCAGGGCGAGCGGGACACCCTGTTCGGCCTCGACCAGGCCGACGCCAACGCCCGGCAGATCACGGCGGCAGGTGCGCCGGTCAAGACCACCTGGTTCGCCGGTGGCCACGACGGCGCCGACCCGGGCCCGGCGCAGCGCGGGCAGATCGCCGAGTGGTTCGCCCACCACCTGGGCGGGGTGGAACCCGGACCGCCGCCCGGCACCGGCTTCCAGTTCGACATCGCCGGGCGACCGCAGCGCAACGGCGAGATCCCGGTCCGCACCGTCACCGCCGAGGCCTACCCCGGCGTGCAGGGCGCCGACCGCGCGCCGCGCTTCTCGCTGGCGCTGCGCGGCCCGGCCACCGAGGTGGTCAACCCGCCCGGCGGCAACCCGGCCACGACCAGCTCGCTGCCCGGCGCCGGGCAGGTGCTCGACGCGGCGGGCAGCCTCGGCCAGTCGATCGCGCGCGACCTGCCCGGTCAGACGGCGGTGTTCCGCACCGAACCGCTGGAGAGCCAGCTGCTGGTCTCCGGCACCCCGCGGACCCGACTGTCGGTGGCCTCGGTGCCCGGCCAGCCCAGCACCGGCAGCGCGGTGCTGTTCGCCAAGCTCTACGACGTCGACCCGGAGCAGAAGCGCACCCTGATCGGCAACGCGGTCTCCCCGCTGCACGTGACCGGCCTGCCGCCGGACGGCACCCCGGTCGAGGTCGACGTGGCACTGCCCGGTGTGGTGCACCCCCTGGAGGTCGGCCACCGCCTTGAGCTGGCGGTGACCACCACCGACCAGGCCTACTCGTTGCCGAAGGAACCGGCCGTGCACCTGGTCGGGCTGGCCGGGGACGGCGCGGTGTCGGTCCCGTCCGTGCGCGGCACCACCAGCAGCGCCAACGCCGTGCCGACCGGTCCGCTGGTGGGCACCGGGCTGCTGGCCGGGCTGGTGCTGGTGGCCTGGGTGATCTCGCGGATCCGCCGCAAGAGCAGCGACGACCTCGACCCACTGCTGGCCGACACGCCACTGGTGATCTCCGGGCTGACCAAGTCGTACCCGGACAAGCCAGCCGCCGTGCAGGACCTGTCGATCCGGGTGGAGCGCGGCCAGATCGTCGGGCTGCTCGGCCCCAACGGCGCGGGCAAGACCACCACGCTGCGGATGATGCTGGGGCTGCTGCAGCCCAGCTCCGGGCAGGTCCGGGTCTTCGGCCACCGGCTGGTGGCCGGGGCGCCGGTGCTGTCCCGGGTGGGCGCGCTGGTGGAGGCGCCGGGCTTCCTGCCGCACCTGTCCGGTGTGGACAACCTGCGGTACTACTGGGCGGCGACCGGGCGGCCGATGCTGCAGGCCCGCTTCGACGAGGTCCTGCAGATCGCCGGGCTGGGCAGCGCCGCGCACCGCCGCGTCCGCGCCTACAGCCAGGGCATGAAGCAGCGGCTGGCGATCGCACAGGCCATGCTCGGCCTGCCCGAGCTGCTGGTGCTGGACGAACCGACCAACGGGCTGGACCCGCCGCAGATCCACCAGATGCGCGAGATCCTGCGCCGCTACGCGGCCACCGGGCGCTCCGTGCTGGTGTCCAGCCACCTGCTCGCCGAGGTCGAGCAGACCTGCACCCACGTGGTGGTGATGCACAACGGTCGGCTGGTGACCACCGGCAGCGTGGCCGACATCGTGTCCGTCGACGGCTCGGCCACCTTCCGGGTCGACGAACCGCAGCAGGCCGCCGACGCGCTGCGCACCATCGAGGGCCTGGGCCAGGTGGAGGTCGACGGCGACCTGGTGCACGCCGACCTGGCCGGGCACAAGGCCGCCATCGCGGTCAACGTGCTGGTGGACTCCGGGGTCTCGGTGCACCAGGTTGGGCCGCGCAGGAGGCTGGAGGACGCGTTCCTGCAGCTGGTCGGAGAGGAGAACCGGTGACCGACGAGCCGCAGCTCGACGAGCCCGCGAAGGTCGGGCAGCTGGACACCGCCGAGACCGCGGTGGTGCTCTCGGGGCGCAGCTACCCCTCGCAACCGGACGGCGGCGTCGAGGGCTACCAGGCGAAGCGGACGCTGCCGGTGCGGGTGGAGCTGGCCCGCCAGCTGCGCCGCCGCCGGACCCGGTTGACGCTGGGCTTCCTGCTGGTGCTGCCGGTGTTGCTGCTGCTGTCGTTCGAGATCGGCGACGCGGGCGGCCGCGGCCGGACCTTCGCCGACATGGCCACCGCGAGCGGGCTGAACTTCTCCGTGTTCACCCTGTTCGTCTCGACCGGCTTCCTGCTGGTCGTGGTGGTGGCGCTGTTCTTCGGTGACACGGTGGCCAGCGAGGCGTCCTGGTCGAGCCTGAAGTACCTGCTGGCGGCACCGGTGCCGCGCGTCCGGTTGCTGCGGCAGAAGGCGATCGTCGCCGGGGTGCTCTCGCTGTTCGGGCTGGCGCTGCTGACCGCGGTCTCGCTGGGCGTGGGCGTGCTCTGGTACGGCGCGGGGAACCTGCTGACGATCACCGGGGAGGCGGTGCCGTTCCCGGCCGGGCTGGTGAGCCTGGTGGCGGCCACCGCGTACCTGGCCGTGCACCTGTCCTGGATCGCGGGCCTCGCGCTGTGGTTGAGCGTGAGCACCGATGCCCCGCTCGGGGCGGTCGGCGGTGCCGTCGTGGTGTCGATCCTGTCGGAGATCCTGGACCAGATCACCGCGCTGGGGAGCCTGCGCACCTACCTGCCGACGCACCACTCGACGGCCTACGCCGACCTGCTGGGCGCGGAGGCCGACTGGACGGAGGTCGCGCACGGCGCCTTCTCCGCGCTGGCCTACGCGACGCTGTTCGCCGTGCTGGCGATCTGGCGCTTCCACCGCAAGGACATCACCAGCTGATGCGAAACCACCCGAATGGATGAGTTCAAGATCGCGTTCGGATGCTATGGGAGGTCCGTTCGCACAGGTCAACTGGGCAGGCCGGTGCCCGGCCCCCGCTCCCCGCAGCGGTCCGAGCGCGGATCGGCCCGGCCTCCCCCTCCCGGGCACCACGCCATCACACGCTGGGGTTTCACCCGCTCGGTGATCGATTCGCCCCGGTCCTGGCGTCATCGAAGCGTTTCCGAAGGTCAACACCCTCGCTACTGAATCTCCACTAGGGTCGCTAGGATCACCCCGGTGATGTGTTGATCAACAAGTGAAACACCAGTAGTCCCGCGGTGACGCCCCCGACCCCCGGCACCCCGTGCCCGTCGCCGTCTCCCCCGACCAAGGACGCTGATGTCTGAGTTCTCCCAAGCCGCATCGGAGCCCGAGCGGTTACCCGCGTCATCGCCCGGCGCGGACGAAGACCTGCGGCCCGAGCTGCAGCGACTGGTCATGCTCCCGCTGGCCGTGCTGGCCGTGCTGGCGGTCGCCGCGGCGGTCGTGCTGTTCCTCGACACGCCGGTCGAGGCGAAGTACGCAGTGCTCGGCGTCGGCGGGCTCGGCTGCATAGCACTGCTCGTGCTGGCCCACCGCAAGGCCACCGCGACGGCCACCGAGCTCAACGAACGCACCGAGGACTCCTCCCGGGACGTGCAGCGGTCCCTCGAGGACACCGCGCGCCGCGAGCGGCAGTGGGTCACCGCGCTGCGCCGCGAGCTCGCCCAGGGCCGGGAGGAGCTGCCCCAGCTGGTGGAACGGGTCCAGGCCGGTGAGCAGCCCGCGCCGAAGTGGCCCACCGGCGAACCCGGCGCCTCCGACGACCCGTTCGAGCAGCTGTCCTACGAGATCCGGCAGGCGCAGGCCGCGGCCGAGTTCGCCCTGGTCCGCATGCAGCAGCAGTTCGCCGAGAGCGGCGGCGCCGTCGACCCGAGCGTGGCGGTGTTCGCCAACATCGCCCGCCGCGTGCAGTCCCTGGCGCACCGCGCCATCCAGCGGCTCGACGACCTGGAGCAGCGGGTCGAGGACCCGGACCTGCTCAAGGGCCTGTTCGCCGTCGACCACCTGGTCACCGGGGTCCGCCGCCAGGCGGAGAGCCTCGCGGTGCTGGGCGGTTCGATGCCGCGGCGCCAGTGGAGCCAGCCGGTCGCGATGTACACCGTGCTGCGCTCCGCGGTCGCCGAGGTCGAGCACTACGCCCGGGTCAAGGTGATCCCCCCGGTCGAGGGGACGCTGCACGGCCACGCGGTCGCCGACGTCATCCACCTGGTCGCCGAGCTCGTCGAGAACGCCACCTCGTTCTCCGAGCCCGACACCCAGGTCACGGTGAGCACCCAGCGGGTGACCGCCGGGCTGGCGGTCGACATCCGGGACCGGGGCCTGGGCATGAACGTCACCGAGCGCGCGTCGATCAACGAACTGCTGGCCAACCCCGGTGCCGTCGACCGCGACGAGCGGCTCAAGGACGGCCGGATCGGCCTGTACGTGGTGGCCCAGCTCGGCCAGCGGCACCAGGTCGCCGTCGAGCTCGAGAACAACATGTACGGCGGAACGGACGCCCACGTGGTGATTCCCAACAAGCTGCTCGGCGAGGACGACGACATGCCCGAGCCCGAGAAGTCCCCAGTGGACGCCATCGTGGCGCCGGAACCGGCCCCCCAGCCGCCGGTGGCCCAGCCGCCGGACCCCCAGCCGCCGGTCGCCCAGCCGCCGGTCGCCGAACCGGAGCCCGTCGCCGCGGCCGAGCCCGCCCCCCGGCCCGCGCCGGAGCGGTCCTTCGAGGCCTGGCCACCGCCGCCGGAACCCGTTGCGGCGCCGGAGAACGGGATCCGCCGGGGCGTGCACCGCGCTCCCGTCGAGAGCCTCTCCGGCAACACCAACGGCCACTCGGCGGGGGGCTACGGCCGCCACTCCGGCGTCGTGCCGCTCAACCAGTCGTCCACTTCGGACGCGACCGCGCAGTTCTCCAGGGCCCAGCTCCCGAGCGAGCCGAGCCCCACCGGGCAGTTCCCGGGCGAGAAGGTGCTCAGTGACGAGAAGCGCCCGCCGCTGCCCCGGCGCGACCGCACCAAGAGCTACGTCGCGCCGCAGCTCGCCGGTGGTCCACGGGCCGATGACACCCCCAAGGGTGGCCCCAACCCCGGCTTGTGGGCGGCCTACCGGCAGGGCGTCGAGGGCGGTGTCTCCGACCGCCACCCCGACGAACACCCCGGCTGAACCGCTCGCACCTCCCCGCACTGAACCCAAGGAGTTCTCTACCGATGGCCAATGACGTGCCCGGTTCGACATCCGATCTGAGCTGGTTGCTCGCCGACCTGATGCGGCGGGTCCCGCACACCCGCTGCGCATTGCTGGCCTCCTCGGACGGGCTTCGCCGGTACCACCACGGACTGGAGGCCGACGAGGCCGACGCGCTGGCCGCCTGGGCGGCCGCGCAGTGCTCGCTGGCCCGCAACGGCGGGCAGCGCTTCGGCGCTGGCGGCGGGGTGCGCCAGGTGGTGGCGGAGTTCGACGACGTGATCTTCTTCGTCTCCGCCGCCGGGCCCGGCGCGGTGCTCGTCGTGCTCGCGACCCCGGAGGCCGACGCCGCGGTGCTGGGCTACGAGATCGCCCAGCTGGTCAAGCGGGTGCCCTCGCACCTGACCACGGCGACGCGGCAGCCCGCTGCCGCGCGGAGCTCCGGAGAACTGGGCCGGTGACCATGGCGGGACCACCGGAGAAGATGTGGCTGGACAACGAAGCTGGCCCCCTGCTGCGGCCGTACTCGCTCACCAACGGCCGGACCAAGCCCTCCGCGACGCTGTCGCTGCAGTCGCTGGTGCGCTCGACCGGTCGCCTCGCCCCGGACCGGGTGGAACCGACGCACGCCAAGATGCTGGAGCTCTGCCGGGTCGCCACCTCGGTCGCCGAGGTGTCCGCCCACCTGCGGCAGCCCGCCGTGGTCACCAAGGTACTGCTGTCCGACCTCATCGACTGGGGCGCGATCACCACGCGCGTGCCCACCGAGATGCCGGACCGAGAACAACTGGAGGCGTTGCTGCATGGTCTCCGACAGCTCTGAGCTGTTCCCGACCGCGTTCAAGTTCCTGATCGCGGGCGGATTCGGCGTCGGGAAGACCACTTTCGTCCGGTCGGTCAGCGAGATCGAACCGCTCACCACCGAGGAGACCCTCACCGTCGCCAGCATCGGCACCGACGACCTGTCGGGTGTCGGCGAGAAGACCACGACCACCGTGGCCATGGACTTCGGGCGCATCACGTTCAACCCGCAGAACATCGTCCTGTTCCTGTTCGGCACGCCCGGCCAGGAGCGGTTCTGGTTCATGTGGGAGGACCTGGTGCGCGGCGCGCTCGGCGCGGTGGTCCTGGCCGACACCCGCCGGTTGGAGGACTGCTTCGCCGCCGTCGAGTTCTTCGAGCAGCGGGGCATCAACTTCGTCGTCGCGGTCAACCACTTCCAGGGCAGCTTCCACTACCGCCCGGAGGAGGTTCGGGAGGCGCTGGACATCAAGCCGCACGTCCCGGTCGTGATGTGCGACGCGCGGGACCGCCGCTCGACGGCGTCCGTGCTGGTCCAGCTGACCGAGCACGTCCTCACCTCCCGTCCCGTGTAGTGCCCAGGGGCCGGTGCGGGCCCGTGCTCGCGCCGGCCCCTGGGCACCACAGGTCACCCCCGCGGGTCGCCATCGTCCTCGGCAGCGCGGAAACCGTTGAAGATCAAGGGGATTCGCGCGTGCTAGCCTGGTGGGCGCAAGCTGGACCGCCTCGACCGCCCGAGTGACGCCATGGAGATGTTCCACCTGCGGTACTTCGTGGCCGTCGCGGAGAACCTGTCGTTCTCCGGGGCCGCGCGGCAGCTGCACATGGCCACCTCCCCGCTCAGCCAGCGGGTGCGCGACCTGGAGCGCGACCTCGGTTCGGTGCTGTTCGAGCGGGACTCCCACCACGTCCAGCTGACCGAAGCCGGTGCCGCACTGCTGCCGATCGCCAAGGACGTGCTGGGCCGCTTCGACGACATCCCGTGGCGGTTGCGCGAGGCGGCCAGCCCGCCGCGCCCGGTGGTGCACGTCGGCGTCCCGCCCGGCCTGCACTCCGCGCTACGCGACCAGCTGCGAGCCTTCGAGCAGCAGTGCGCGGCGGTGTGCGACGTCAAGCGCTGGCCGGGCGGCAGCAGCGACCTGCTCGCCGGGGTGCAGCGCGGCGAGCTGGCGATGGCGCTGGTGCACCTGCCGGTGCACGCCGAGGGCATCGAGGTGTTCGAGGTGATGCGCGAACCGCTGGGCGCGGTGCTGCCCGCCGCCGAGTTCGACTCCCGGACCTCGGTGTCGCTGCACGAGCTGGTCGACCACACCTACGTCAGCCCGGCCGCGCGGATGCTGCCGAGCTACTACGACGAGGTGGCGGCGCGGCTGCGGGCGGCCGGGATCCACCGCCGGATGACGCTGGACACCGGCGACTACGGCAGCACCAGCGAATTCGTCGCGAATGGCGCGGCATTCTCTATTTCGATGCTGGACCCGGAAAGCGGGATGTGGAAGCACCGCTCGGAGAACACCGTGGTGCTGCCCTTCGAGGATTTCGACCCGGCCCTGGCGACCGGTCTGATTTGGCGGCAGGACCGCACCGAAACCCACTCCGACCTGCGCAGACTGATCGACGAGGCGAAGCTGGCACTGTCCCGCCCCGCGGCGTGACCGCTGCGGTCACGCCATTGTTCGCGCAACGGTTCCGCTGTTCCGTTGAACCGCCCTCCCCTGCCGAACTAACGTAGTTAGCGAAGCAAACAAATCCGTCGGGAACTGTTCCCGGGAGTGGCGAATGACCCCCACCAATTCCTCGTCCGGCCCGCTTGCGGGCGTGCGCGTGATCGACATGGCCACCGTGGTGATGGGCCCCTACGCGGCCCAGGTCCTCGGCGACCTCGGCGCCGACGTGATCAAGATCGAGTCGCCGAAGGACACCGCGCGCCACGGCACGCTGCACCGGACCCCCGGCATGACGCCGCTGAGCATGAACGTCAACCGCAACAAGCGCAGCGTGCGGCTCAACCTCAAGGACGACGAGGACCGGGCCCGCGCGCTGGAGCTGATCGGCACCGCCGACATCCTGATCACCAACATGCGCATCGGCGCGCTGCGCCGCCTCGGCATGGACCACGAGAGCCTGGCCGCCACCAACCCCCGGCTGGTCTACGCCCACGCGCAGGGCTTCCGCCCCGACTCCGACCGCGCCGATCTGGCCGCCTACGACGAGACCGTGCAGGCCGCGTCCGGGCTGCTGGACCTGGCCCAGCGGGCGGGCGACATCGGGCAGCCGGTGGTGCTGCCGAGCATCTTCGCCGACAAGGTCGCCGCGCTGACCATCGCCTACTCCGCGCTGGCCGCCCTGGTGCACCAGCGCGCCACCGGGCAGGGCCAGCTGGTCGAGGTGCCGATGGCCGACACGCTGCTGGCGTTCAACCTCGTCGAGCACCTGCAGGGCCGCCTGTACGAGCCACCGATGGGGCCCACCGGGTTCTCGCTGTCGATGAACAAGGGCCACCGGGCCCGGCCCACCAAGGACGGCCTGGCCATGATCATCCCCTACAGCCCGCAGAACTTCCGCGACCTGTTCTGCGCCGCCGGACGCCCGGACCTGGCCGAGGACCCGCGGCTGGCCGGCGAGTTCGTGGACAGCAGGCGGGACGGCGAGGCGCTGGCCGAGCTGATCGAGTCGGTCACCCCGAACCTGACCACCGCCGAGTGGATCGAGGTGTGCAGCAAGCACAGCATCCCGGTCGGCCCGGTGCTCAAGCTCGACGAGGCCGCCGACGACCCCTACGTGCGCGACGGGCACCTGCTCGACGTCGCCGAGCACCCCAGCGAGGGCAGCTACCGCGTGGTGGGCGTGCCGGTGGACTTCTCCGCGACCCCGGCCGGTGTCCGGCGGCACGCGCCGCTGCCCGGCCAGCACACCGAGGAAGTCCTCGCCGAGCTCAGGAGGGGCGAATGAGCACGCCGAACACCGCAGTGCGGACCGAGGCAGTCGGATCTGCCCTGGTCATCACCATCAACCGCCCGCAGGCCCGCAACGCCGTCGATGCCGCGGTGGCCCACGGCATCGCCGCCGCCCTGGACGAGCTCGACGGCAACGCGGAGCTGAGCGCGGGAGTGCTCACCGGCACCGCGGGCACCTTCAGCGCGGGCATGGACCTCAAGGCCGCGGCGCGCGGCGAGGCGCCGGCGGTCCCGGGTCGGGGCTTCGCCGGGATCGCCGAGGCCGAGACCGGCAAACCGCTGATCGCCGCAGTCGAGGGCTACGCGCTGGGCGGCGGCTTCGAGCTGGCGCTGGCCTGCGACCTGGTGGTGGCCGCCGCCGGGGCGCGGTTCGCACTGCCCGAGGTCAAGCGCGGGCTGATCGCCGGTGGCGGCGGGGTGATCCGGCTGCCCAAGCGCATCCCGCACCACCTGGCGATGGAGCTGCTGCTCACCGGTCGCACCATCGACGCCGAGCGGGCGGGCGAGCTGGGGCTGGTCAACCGCGTGGTGGGCGACGGCGAGGCCCTTCCCGCCGCCCTGGAGCTGGCCGCCGAGGTCGCGGCCAACGCGCCGCTGGCGTTGGCCGCGGTCAAGGAGGTGGTCCGGCTCGCCGATGGCGCGCCCGACGCCGAAGCGTTCGCCGCGCAGCACGCGCGGTCCCGGGCGCTGCGCGAATCCGCGGACTTCGCCGAAGGGGTGCGGGCCTTCGCCGAGAAGCGCGCTCCGCAGTGGAGGGGACGATGAACCGCGAGCAGGTCCGGCGGAGCCTGGCCACACCGCTGACCAGCCCCGCCTACGCCCCGGCCGTTGCGCGGTTCACCGACCGCGAGTACCTGAACATCGTCTACCGCACCGATGCCGAGGCGCTGCAGGCGGTCGTGCCCGAACCGCTGGAGCTCGACGAGCCGCTGGTCCGCTTCGAGGTCATGAAGATGGGCGACGTGAGCTCGTTCGGCCCGTACGTCGAGGCCGGGCAGGCGATCCCGGTGCGGCTCGGTGACGAGCGCGGCGAGTACCTGCACGCCATGTACCTCGACAACTTCCCGGCCACCGCGGCCGGGCGCGAGGCCAGCGCCTACCCCAAGGTGATGGGCTCCCCGGCGCTGCGCGTCGACCACGCCGCGCTGGTGGGCACCCTGGACTACGGCTTGGAGCGGGTGGCCACCGCGACGATGGGCTACAAGCACCACCCGCTGGACCTGGCCGAGGCCGAGGCGCAGATCACCGTGCCCACCTACATGCTCAGGATCGTGCCCGGCCGGGTGTGCGAGCTGGTGCGCAGCCAGATCACCGACATCACCGTCAAGGCAGCCCACACCGGTCCCGCGCGGTTGCAGCTGTTCGAGCACGTGCTCGCGCCGCTGGCGGACCTCCCGGTGCGCGAGGTGGTCTCGGCCAGCCACGTCCTGACCGACCTCACCCTGAACGGCATCGAGACCGTGCACGACTACCTGGCCTGAACGAGGAGGGCACATGAGTCCGAAGTGGACGACCATCGCCGTGGTCGGTGCCGGGACGATCGGGCTGTCCTGGGCAGCGCTGTTCGCCGCGAACGGCATCGGGGTCCGCATCACCGACCCGCGCGACGACCTCGCCGACGCGGTGGACGCGGCGCTGCCCCCGCTGGCCGCCAGCATCCCGGGCGCCGACCTGGCCGACCTGCGCAGCCGCATCCAGGTGACCGGCGACCTCGCCGAAGCGGTGGCGGGCGTGGACCTGGTACAGGAGAACGGCCCGGAGCGGCTGGAGCTCAAGCAGCAGCTGTTCGCCGAGATCGCCCGCCGCGCCCCGGAGGACGCGGTGCTGGCCTCCTCCAGCTCCGGCATCATCGCCACCGCGATCGCCGAGGAACTGCCCGCGGACGTGGCGGCGCGACTGCTCATCGCGCACCCGTTCAACCCGCCGCAGGTGGTGCCGCTGGTGGAGGTCGTGCCGGGCGAGCGCACCGCGGAGCCGGTGGTCGAGGCCGCGGTGGAGTTCTACCGCGCACTGGGCAAGACCCCGGTTCGACTGCGCAAGGAGGTCCCCGGCTTCGTCGCCAACCGCCTGCAGAGCGCGATCATGCAGGAATCGATCTCGTTGGTGCTGCGCGGTGTGGTCGACGTCGACGAGCTGGACACTGTCGTGAAGGCGTCGCTGGGCGGGCGCTACGCGACCGTCGGACCGTTCGAGAGCTTCCACCTCGGCGGCGGCCCCGGCGGCATCCGGCACATGATGGCCCACCTCGGCGTCGGCATGGCCGAGCGCTGGAAGGACCTCGGCCACCCGCAGCTGACCGACGACGGCATCGCGGCCATCGCCGACCAGACCGAAGCGGCCTACGGCGCGGGCCCCCAGGCCTACCTGGAGCGCGCCGAACTGCGCGACCGCAGGCAGAACGCGATCAACGCCGTCCTGCACGACCTCCCCAACCCCTGACCCGCGGCCCCGGAGCGCCGCGATTCCGGCGGAGGTCGCGGAACCGACGGCGTGCCGAGGCCCGAACACCACCCGAACGCACCACTGAGGACAGAGACATGCCCAAGCCCGTCAACACCAACCCCGACTTCTTCGGGTTCACCGACCTGCTCAGCGAGGCCGAGCGCGCCGAGCTCGCCGAGATCCGCGAGTACCTGGAGCGGGAGGTCAAGCCGCTCGCGAACGACGCCTGGGACAAGGCCGAGTTCCCGCCCGAGGCGATCGAGAAGTTCGCCAAGCTGCGGCTGGCCGGGTACCAGTACCCCGAGCACGGCGACGGCACCCCGCGCAGCCCGCTGTTCACCGGGTTCCTCAGTCTGGAGCTGAACCGGATCGACCCGTCCCTTGCGGTGTTCTCCGGTGTCCACACCGGACTCGCCATGGGCAGCATCCACAACGGCGGCGACCAGGAGCAGCGGGACCGATGGATCCCGGACATGGTCGACATGACCAAGATCGGCGCCTTCGCCCTCACCGAACCCGAGGGCGGCTCCGACGTCGCGGGCGGCATGCGCACCACCGCCCGGCGCGAGGGCGACCAGTGGGTGCTCAACGGCGCCAAGCGCTGGATCGGCAACGGCACCTTCGCCGACCTGGTCGTGGTGTGGGCCCGCGACGAGGCCGACGACCAGGTCAAGGGCTTCGTGGTGGAGAAGGGCACGCCCGGCTTCAGCGCGACCAAGATCGAGGGCAAGATCGCGCTGCGCACGGTCCAGAACGCCGACATCGTGCTGGCGGACGTCCGCATCCCGGAGGCCAACCGGCTGCAGAACATCAACAGCTTCCGCGACACCGCCAAGGTGCTGGCCAAGACCCGCGGCGGCGTGGCCTGGCAAGCGCTGGGCGTGGCGGTGCGTGCCTACGAGCTGGCGCGCGAGTACGCGGTGAACCGGGTGCAGTTCGGCAAGCCGATCGGCGCGTTCCAGATGATCCAGGACCTGCTGGTGAAGATGCTGGGCAACATCACCGCGATGTTCGGCATCGTGGTGCGCCTCAACGAGCTGGTCGCCCAAGGCCGCGGCGGAGCCGAGCAGGCGGCGCTGGCCAAGGCCTTCACCACGACCAAGATGCGGGAAGTGGTGTCCTGGGCGCGGGAGCTGTTCGGCGGCAACGGGATCGTGCTGGAGCACGAGGTGGCGAAGTTCTTCGCCGACGCCGAGGCGGTGTACTCCTTCGAGGGCTCCCGCGAGATGAACACCCTGATCGTCGGGAAGTCCATCACCGGGCTCAGCGCCTTCGCCTGAGGCGTCCCCCTCGCGCCCCTGACCGCTGTGCGCGGTTGGGGGCGCGGGACTTGGGGATCACTCGATTCCGGCGGCGTCCATGCCCCGGAGTTCCTTCTTGAGGTCGTGGATCTCGTCCCGGAGTCGGGCTGCCAGTTCGAACTGGAGTTCTCGGGCCGCGTTCATCATCTGGTCGTTGAGCTGTTGGACCAGGTTCGCCAGTTCCGCGCGGGGCATCGACTTGATGTCGCGGTCGTCGAGGAGGCCTGCGCTGGCCACCGCCTCGCCGGTGGGCTTCTTGCCGCGCGAGGCGTTGCGGCCCGAGCCGCCCACCGCCACCGACTCCTCGGTGTCCTCGGACTCGGTGTAGACGCGGTCCAGGATGTCGGCGATCTTCTTGCGCAGCGGCTGCGGGTCGATGCCGTGCTCTTCGTTGTAGGCGATCTGCTTGGCGCGGCGGCGGTTGGTCTCGTCGATGGCGTGCTGCATCGAGTCGGTGATCCGGTCCGCGTACATGTGCACCTGGCCGGAGACGTTGCGGGCCGCGCGGCCGATGGTCTGCACCAGGCTGGTGCCGGAGCGCAGGAAGCCCTCCTTGTCCGCGTCCAGGATCGACACCAGGGAGACCTCCGGCAGGTCCAGGCCCTCGCGCAGCAGGTTGATGCCGACCAGCACGTCGTACTCACCCAGCCGCAGCTGCCGCAGCAGCTCCACCCGCCGCAGCGTGTCGACCTCGGAGTGCAGGTAGCGCACCCGGATGCCCAGCTCCAGCAGGTAGTCGGTGAGGTCCTCGGCCATCTTCTTGGTCAGCGTGGTGACCAGCACCCGCTCGTCGCGCTCGGCGCGCTCCCGGATCTCGTGCACCAGGTCGTCGATCTGACCCTCGGTGGGCTTGACGATCACCTCCGGGTCCACCAGCCCGGTCGGGCGGATCACCTGCTCGACGAACTCGCCGCCCGCCTGCGCCATCTCGTAGGGCCCCGGGGTCGCCGACAGGTACACCGACTGACCGATCCGGTCGGAGAACTCCTCGAACGTCAGCGGCCGGTTGTCCAGCGCGCTGGGCAGCCGGAAGCCGTGCTCGACCAGGGTCCGCTTCCGCGAGGCGTCGCCCTCGTACATGCCGCCGATCTGCGGCACCGTCACGTGCGACTCGTCGATGATCAGCAGGAAGTCGTCCGGGAAGTAGTCGATCAGGGTGGCCGGTGCCGACCCGGCCGCGCGGTCGTCGATGTGCCGCGAGTAGTTCTCGATGCCGGAGCAGAACCCGACCTGGCGCATCATCTCGATGTCGTACTGGGTGCGCATCCGCAGCCGCTGGGCCTCCAGCAGCTTGTTCTGCTTCTCCAGCTTGCCCAGCTGCTCCTCCAGCTCGGCCTCGATGCCCCGGATCGCCTTCTCCATCCGGTCCGGGCCCGCCACGTAGTGCGTCGCCGGGAAGATCCGCAGGTCCCGCACCTCGCGCACGATCTCGCCGGTCAGCGGGTGCAGGTAGTACAGCCGGTCGATCTCGTCACCGAAGAACTCCACCCGCACCGCCAGCTCCTCGTAGGCGGGGATGATCTCCACGGTGTCGCCCCGCACCCGGAAGGTGCCGCGGGCGAAGGCGATGTCGTTGCGGGTGTACTGCACGTCCACCAGCGCCCGCAGGAACACGTCCCGGTCGATCTCCCCGCCGACCTCCAGCGGGATCGACCGGTCCAGGTACGACTGCGGCGTGCCCAGGCCGTAGATGCACGACACCGAGGACACCACCACGCAGTCTCGGCGGCTGAGCAGGTTGGAGGTGGCCGAGTGGCGCAGCCGCTCCACGTCCTCGTTGATCGAGGAGTCCTTCTCGATGTAGGTGTCGGTCTGCGGGACGTAGGCCTCGGGCTGGTAGTAGTCGTAGTAGCTGACGAAGTACTCCACGGCGTTGTCCGGGAAGAACCCGCGCAGCTCGTTGGCCATCTGCGCGGCCAGCGTCTTGTTCGGCTCCAGCACCAGCGTGGGGCGCTGCACGCGCTCGATCAACCACGCCGTGGTGGCCGACTTGCCGGTGCCGGTGGCCCCGAGCAGCACCACGTCCTTCTCCCCGGCGTTGATCCGGCGCTCCAGGTCCAGGATGGCCTGGGGCTGGTCCCCGGCGGGCTGGTAGTCGCTGACCACGCGGAACCGGCCGTCGGCCCGCGGGATGTCGCTGACCGGCCGGAACTCGGAGTGCGCCAGTACGGGGTGCTCAGTCGCGAATGCCACGGAACCCAGCGTACGAGCCCACCCCGACATCATGTCGCGCCACCGGGATGCCCGAACCGCTGCGGAGGCGAATAATGGGGTGCGTCACCCCAGTCGCTGGAGGTGGTGTCATGTCGAGCAGCGCACCCATCGCTGGGCACCCTGATCTCACCGAGATGCGCATGCGCTACGAGCGGGCATCCGAAACACCAACCGCTCAGGTGGCGGACGGCTTCACCGTGCTGGGAGGCCTGTTCGTCGCGTTGTCGCCGTGGATCACCGGGTTCGCCGCCACGACTCCCGCGTTGGCGCTGAACAACCTGGTCGTCGGCCTGGCCGCCACGGTGCTCGGAATCTCGTTCGCGGCTGCTTACCACCGCACGCACGGCATCGCCTGGACGTCACCGGTGCTGGGCGTGTGGACGATCCTGGCCGTGTTCGTGATGAGCGGGTCCGTCATGACGACCAGCACCGTGCTGTGCAACGTCATCGGCGGCGCGGTCCTCGTCCTCGCGGGTGTCGGCACGATGGCCCCGGCCTACGCCACCCGCGCCTCGACCTGAAACCGACCGATGGGAGGTGACAGGGCAGAAGTGGTGAAGAGATAGCGGGCGCGACGACCTTCGGACGTCGCGCCCGCCGCATATGGTGGCAGCGTGACCACGCAGCGCGAGATCGCCGAACAGCTCGGACTGCCCGTCCACCCGCCGAAGGTCGAGGTGTTCGACCTGGCGGCCGGGACCAACACCGACCCCAAGGGCCACGTGCGCCCCGTGCAGCTCTTCCACCGCGAACCCTTCGGCCTCTACCTCACCCGCGCGATGCCCGGCCACGTGCGGCTGGCCGCCCTGGAGTCCTGGCTGCTGCCCGCGCTCGGCCTGCGGGTGACCCGCTGGCACTGGCGCCCCGGCCACGAGCGGGACCTGGACTACTACCTGGACGTCGTGGACGTCGAGGTCGGCGAGCAGCGGTGGCGCAGCGTCGACCACTACCTGGACGTGGAGGTCCGCACCGGGCGCGCCGCCGACCTGCTGGACGTCGACGAGTTCGTGGTCGCGGTGCGCGCGGAGCTGCTGGACGCGGAGACCGCGCAGCGGGCGATGGAGCACGCCTACGCCGCCGTCGACGGGCTCGCGCGGCACGGGTACGACCTGTCGGCGTGGCTGCGGGACAGCGGGATCGAGCTGTCGTGGCGTGGGCAACCAATCGAGGATCCCGTTCCCGAGCAGCGGACGCTACCGCCAACCCGGTGAAGGCCGCTGGCCAGCGCGAATCGATATCCGACGAGCACTGAAAAGTTACGTGAAAACTGAACGACGTCGATCTCCACCCGCAGTTTTGCCATTACTCTCTGGAGCCGTGGCGGCTGCGATTTCTCCCCAATTGGTTGAAGTCATCGACGTGTTCAGCTCGCAACGCAGGCATCCCTCCGGATTCGTTCACCAGTTAGAGGTATGCCACGTCGAGCGGTGGGGTCTGGCGGTGGAGTGTCCCACCCCGGACGCCCCGGACCACGCCGCGGAGATCACCTGGCTGCTGCCCGACCTCGGGCTCCGGCTGACCCGGTTCCGCCCGCGCAGCAGGCATTCGCGCCCCGGTCCGAGCACCCTCACCGCGGTCCGCATCCAGCGCGAGACCCGCTCCTGGACGACCACCGACCTGCTGCTGGGTCTGGAGGTGCAGGACCGCGGCCGCGCGCGGATCAGCCACGCC
Source organism: Saccharopolyspora sp. NPDC000359 (assembly GCF_040300525.1). Lineage (NCBI taxonomy): Bacteria > Bacillati > Actinomycetota > Actinomycetes > Pseudonocardiales > Pseudonocardiaceae > Saccharopolyspora > Saccharopolyspora sp. NPDC000359. The sequence goes on from NZ_JBEPDU010000012.1 coordinate 52,761, forward strand.
GCCGAGTTCGCCACCGCGGTCGCCACCGGCGCGCTGCGCCGCAGCGAGGCGGACTACGCCCTGCACACGGTGCACCGGACACTCAACGAGATCACCCGCCACCGCGACCTGAACCAGTGGCTGGCCCACCGGGGCATCTTCGACATCTGGTGAGCTCCGCCGCTCACGACCCGTCGTCGAAGCGGATCAACCGCTGCCGGACGGCTTCGCGCACCGCCGCCACCCGGTTGTCCACGCCCAGCTTCGAGTAGATGTGCACCAGGTGGGTCTTCACCGTCGCCTCGCTGATGAACAGCTCCCGCGCCAGGTCCCGGTTGCCCAGGCCGCGCGCCAGCAGCTCCAGGATCTCCACCTCGCGCCCGCTCAACGCCTCCTCCGGGGTGCGGCGGCGCCGCAGCAGGCGGGTGGCGATCTCCGGGGACAGCGCGGTCCGGCCCTGCGCGGCGGCGCGGAGGGCATGGAACAGCTCCTCCGGCGGCCCGGCCTTGAGCAGGTAGCCGGTGGCGCCCGCGTCGATGGCGCGGTTGATGTCGGTGTCGGCGTCGTAGGTGGTCAGCACCAGCACGTGCGGCGGTTCGGGCAGCTCCAGCAGCTGCCGGGTCGCGGCCACCCCACCGACGCCGTCGCCGAGCTGGAGGTCCATGAGCACCACGTCCGGCCGGAAGGCACCGGAGCGCCGCACGGCCTCGGCAGCCGTCGAGGCCTCGCCGACGACCTCGATGTCCGCCGCCCCGTCCAGCAGCGCCCGGATCCCCGCGCGCACCACGGGGTGGTCGTCGACCACCAGCACCCGCACCGTCATGAAACCCCTCCCTCCGGCAAGGTCGCCGCGATCGCCGTGCCCTCCCCGGGGCTGCTCTCCACCACCAGCTCGCCACCGAGCTGCGCGACCCGCGCCCGCATCCCGCCCAGCCCGTAGCCGCGATCGGCACCCGAGCGCGGAGCGGCCGGGTCGAAGCCCGTCCCGTCGTCGCGCACGTCCAACGCCACCGAACCGGCCACGTAGGACAGGGTGACCCCCGCCTTGCCCGCCGAGCTGTGCTCGCGCACGTTGGCCAACGCGCCCTGCGCCACCCGCAGCAGCGCCGCGTCGACGTCCTCCGAGGTGTCCAGCGGCTCGCCCACCACCTCGAAGCGGACCTCGATGCCCGACTCCTCCGCCGTCCGCGCCGCCAGCTCGCGCAGCGCACCGGCCAGCGACTGCCGCGTCAGCGCCGCGGGCGCGAGCCCCCGCACGAACCGCCGCGCCTCCGCGAGGCTGTCCTCGGCGACCTCGCCAGCCCGCCGGACGTGCTCACCGCGGTCACCCTCCCGCTCCGCCGCCTGCAGCAGCATGCGGATGCTCGACAGGCCCTGGGCGATGGTGTCGTGGATCTCCCGCGCCAGCCGCTCGTGCTCCCAGCTGATCCCGGCCTCCCGCTGCGCCTCGGCCAGCTCGCCGCGCGTGCGGACCAGCTGGTCGATCAGCTGCTGGCGCCGCTCGCCCTCGTGCCGCAGCTGCAGGAACACCGCCGTGGCCATCGCCGCCACCGCCAGCGGCACCAGCGCGTCGACGACCTCGAAGCGGGGTGCCAGCCGCAGCTGCGCGAAGACCACCGTGGCGGTGAGCAGCACGACCGCGGCCAGCAGCGGTCCCGGCCGCAGCATCCGCAGGCACACGAAGAACAGCGGTACCGCGCACCAGCTGAAGCTCGGCGCCACCAGGACCAGCGCGCACCAGACCCCCACGACCGCGGCCAGCCACAGCTGACCGGCGCGCTCCCACCACACCACGCCGGCGACGTAGATCAGCACCAGCGCCGCCGACAGGCCCAGCAGCAACGGCGTCACTCCCTGCCACCCGTGCCCGGCGACGTAGCGCGACGCCGAGGACGCGAGCAGCACGAAGAAGCCCACGTGCATCGCCCGGTACAGCCAGCCGCCAGGTCGTTCGGTCACCGCGGTCCTCCAGACAGGTCCGGGCGCACTGTATGCCGATCCCGGGCCGGTCACCTCAACACATCGGTTGATCCCGGCTCCACCGACCAGCGCCGCAGGAGGTCCGTTCCGACGACGCCCGGCGCCGCCGCGCCGCCGAGGCTGGGGGCACCAACCGGAAGTGAAGGAGTCACCACCGATGCGATCCACCACCCGCCACCGCGCAGTCGTCGGCACCCTGGTCGGCCTCGGCATCCTCGGCGGCGTCACCGGCCTGACCGCCGCGCAGGCCGACCCGGCGCAGCAGCAGCCACCAGCGGCGGTCATCCAGCAGCCGGTGCTCAGCATCGACGCGGCGACCAAGGCCGCGCAGGCCGCGCTGGACGCCGCCGAGGCCAAGGGCCAGCGCGTCACCGTGTCCATCGTGGACCGCGCGGGCACCGAGCGGGTGCGCCTGACCGGCGACGGCGCGGGCCCGCAGAGCGGCGAGTCCGCCAGGCGCAAGGCCTTCACCGCGGTCGCGTGGGGCCGGGCCACCTCCGAGCTGGGCAAGCAGGTCGGCGGCAACGGCGCCAGCCTCCGCGACATCCCCGGCACGCTGTTCCTCGGCGGTGGCGTCCCGGTGACCGCGGGCTCACCGATCGCGGGTGTCGGCGTCGCCGGAGCCCCCAGCGGTGAGCTGGACGAGGAGTTCGCCCGCGCTGGGCTCAACGCCATCCAGGCCGAACCGCGGTAGCCCCCACGTCCCGGTCCCCGCCCCCGGGACCGGGACCGCGTGGATCACTCGTCGGGGGACCAGCCGGTTCGCTCCGCCCAGCGCCAAGCCGCGGGAATGGCCTCGGCGAGCCAGGCCTCCTTCGCCTCGGCGTAGCGGCCGTGGTCCGGGTCGGCGGCGTGCTCCGCCACCAGCTCGCGCTTCAGGTCGAGGTAGGCGTCGCGGGTCCCGGGGTCGGCGCGCAGCCAGGCTGGGAAGATCAGCGCGGTGCGCTGCCCCGGGGAGCCGTCGACGCGGAGGTGCAGGTGCACGCGTCGGCCCGGGTCGGCCGACTTGTGGTACCGCTTCTGCCACAGCTGCGGGTCCGGCGCGAAGTCGTGCGGGTTGTCGTGCCTGATGTGCGGGTGCACCGGGAACCCGGCTTCCCCCAGCGGTTCGGCGAGCGCGTCGGCGTCGGCCAGCGACCGGACGGTCAGCTGCAGGTCGATGACGTCCTTCGCGGGCAGCCCCGGCACCGAGGTGGAGCCGACGTGGTCGACCCGCACCGCCTTGTCCCCCGCCGCGCGCTCGATCCTGGCGATCAGCCGCCGCGCCTGCCGCGGCCACTCCGGGTCCGGACCGGCCAGTTCGGGCGCCGAGTCCGGCGCCGGGCGCCGCAGCCGCACGTTCTCCTCGAACGGCACCAACCGGTCCCGCCAGAGCGCGTCGACCTGGGCGTGGACCTCCTCGACCGAACCGCTGTTGTCCAGCCACACGTCGGCGACCTCGCGGCGCTGCTCGGTGGTGGCCTGCGCGGCGATGCGGGCCCGCGCGTCCGCCTCGGTCAGGCCCCGGTCGACCAGCCGCCGCACCCGGTCGTCCTCCGGCGCGTCGACGATGACCACGAGGTGGTAGTTCGGCGCGTACCCCACCTCGACCAGCAGTGGGACGTCGTGCACCACGACCGCGTCGGCGGACGCCTGCGCCATCCGCTCGGCGGTCAGGTCGCGGATCCTGGGGTGCGTGATGGCGTTGAGGTCCGCGCGGGCCTGCTCGTCGGCGAAGGCCTTGGCCGCCAGCGCGGGGCGGTTCAGCGCACCGTCGGCGTCCAGCACGTCCGCGCCGAACCGCTCGACGATCTCCGCCAACCCCGCCGTGCCCGGCTGCACGACCTCGCGCGCCAGCGCGTCGGCGTCGATGAGCACCGCGCCCAGCTCCACCAACCGCCGGGCCACCGTCGACTTGCCCGACCCGATCCCACCGCTCAGTCCCACGCGCAACACGCGGCCCATCTTGCCAGGCGCACCGGGAACGACAGCGGCCCCGCACCTCGGGAGGTGCGGGGCCGCTGCGCTTCAGCCGTCAGGCGTCAGGGCTCACGCGCCGCCGGAGAGCTTCTCCCGCAGCGCGGCCAGCTGCGCGTCGCTGGCCAGCGAACCGCTGCTGTCCTGGTCGTCGCTGGAGGCAGACGAGTAGTTGCCACCGGTCGACTCCTCGCCACCACCGGTCGCGGCGGCCGCGGCGGCCTCCGCGTCGGCCTGGCGGGCCTTGGTGATCTGCGCGATGTGCTTCTCGTAGCGGGTGTGCGCCTCGGCGTACTGGCGCTCCCACTCCTCGCGCTGCTTCTCGTAGCCTTCCTGCCACTCCTGGGTCTCCGGGTCGAAGCCCTCGGGGTAGATGTAGTTGCCCTCGTTGTCGTACTCGGCGGCCATCCCGTACTGGGTGGGGTCGAACTCCGAGTCGGGGCTGAAGCCCTCGTTGGCCTGCTTCAGCGACAGCGAGATGCGACGACGCTCCAGGTCGATGTCGATGACCTTGATCATGACCTCGTCGCCGACCTGGACGACCTGCTCCGGGATCTCCACGTGGCGCTCGGCCAGCTCGGAGATGTGGACCAGGCCCTCGATGCCCTCGTCGACGCGGACGAACGCACCGAACGGAACCAGCTTGGTGACCTTGCCCGGCACGATCTGGCCGATCGCGTGGGTGCGGGCGAACTGGCGCCACGGGTCTTCCTGGGTGGCCTTGAGCGACAGCGAGACGCGCTCGCGGTCCATGTCCACGTCGAGGACCTCGACGGTGACCTCCTGGCCGACCTCGACGACCTCGGACGGGTGGTCGATGTGCTTCCAGGACAGCTCCGAGACGTGCACCAGGCCGTCGACGCCGCCCAGGTCCACGAACGCACCGAAGTTGACGATGGAGGACACGACGCCCTTGCGGACCTGGCCCTTCTGCAGCTGGTTGAGGAACTCGCTGCGGACCTCGGACTGGGTCTGCTCCAGCCAGGCGCGGCGGGACAGGACCACGTTGTTGCGGTTCTTGTCCAGCTCGATGATCTTGGCCTCGAGCTCGCGGCCCACGTAGGGCTGCAGGTCGCGGACGCGGCGCATCTCGACCAGGGACGCCGGCAGGAAGCCGCGCAGCCCGATGTCGAGGATGAGGCCGCCCTTGACGACCTCGATGACGGTGCCGCGCACGGGCTCGTCCTTCTCCTTGAGCTCCTCGATGGTGCCCCAGGCGCGCTCGTACTGCGCACGCTTCTTGGAGAGGATCAGCCGGCCTTCCTTGTCCTCCTTCTGGAGGACGAGGGCCTCGACGAAGTCGCCAACGGTGACGACCTCGGCGGGATCGACGTCGTGCTTGATCGACAGCTCGCGGGACGGGATGACGCCCTCGGTCTTGTAGCCGATGTCAAGCAGCACCTCGTCACGGTCGACCTTGACGATGGTGCCCTCAACAATGTCGCCATCGTTGAAGTACTTGATGGTCTGGTCGACGGCGGCGAGGAAGTCCTCCTCCGTCCCGACGTCGTTCACTGCGACCTGCGGCTTGGTGGCGGCTGCAGTCGGGACGGTGGTGGTGTCGGTGGACATCAGGTGGGTTGCTCCGGTACGGATAGTTTGGTCGCTGGTTCTACGTTCTTACCGCGCTGGGGGCGTCCAGACCAGGCCCAACCGGACGGTTGGACCAGGAGGTCCGGTCCCTCGACCGCCCCGCTCAACCGGGTTCGACCCGGTGCGGCGGAGAGGACGGCGGAAGACCCACGGCGCGGGCGGTATCGTACGCGCTTTCTCGATCGCCGGGCAAACCGCGGTGGGGCCCGACGAGGAGTCTGCACCGCACGGCCACAATGCTTCACGACCGAGCAGTACCCACTACCGGCGGGGAGAACCCTTGACACGAGCCGACGACCCGGAAGGCGCCGAGCTCCAGCGTAGCTCCGCGGAGCATGTGCTGGGCACGGTGGGTGTGAGCAAGCGCACCGTCGGGACGGTCGAATCGCGGTCCGCGAACCGCCTGTGGTGGGACGCCGACGCCGACGACTACCAGGCCGAGCACGGCTCGTTCCTCGGCGTCAGCGATTTCGTCTGGTGCCCCGAGCGGTTGCGCGAGGAGCAGGCCGGGCTGCTCGGCGACGTGCGCGGCAGGCGGGTGCTGGAGGTGGGCTGCGGCGCGGCGGCGTGCGCGCGCTGGTTGGCCGACCAGGGCGCGTGGCCGGTCGGCCTGGACATCTCCACCGGGATGCTGCGGCACGCCGCCGAGGGCGGGCGGCGCAGCGGGACGGTGGTGCCGCTGGTGCAGGCCAGCGCGGACTGCCTGCCCTTCGCCGCCGACTCCTTCGACCTGGCCTGCTCGGCGTTCGGCGGGATCCCGTTCGTGGCCGACGTCGGCGCGGCGTTCCGGGAGGTCGCGCGGGTGGTGCGGCCGGGCGGCCGGTGGGTGTTCGCGGTGACGCACCCGATGCGCTGGATCTTCCCGGACGACCCGGGCCCGACCGGGCTGACCGTGACCCAGTCCTACTTCGACCGCTCGCCGTACGTGGAGATCGACGGCACCGGCCGCGCGACCTACGTGGAGCACCACCGCACACTCGGCGACTACGTCCGGGCGCTGGCCGAGGCCGGGTGGCGCCTGGACGACCTGGTCGAGCCGGAGTGGCCCGAGGGGCACACCGACACCTGGGGCCAGTGGGGCCCGCTGCGCGGCCGCTACTTCCCCGGCACGGCGATCTTCGCCTGCTCCCTCGACGGCTGAACCTCGCCGGGAACGGACACCTCGCGGAACCGGCCCGGTGATCTCGGCTGCCCGGGCCTGGCTTCGCGCTGAAGCCGCGCGCGAGTCCTGGTTCGATGTGCCGCGAACCATCCCTTCGTCCCAGGAGCAGCCGTGGCGACTGCGCAGGAGCTGCTGGCGGCGCAGTGCGCGCGGTTCGCCGCGGTGGACCCGCTGCTGCCCGACAGCTACCCGGTGCCGCCTGGCGAACCGCTGGTGGCGCGGACCGCCAGCGGCCACGCGGTGGCCGGGATCGTGGCGCGGACCGAGAACCCGCCCGGCTCCCCGCAGGGCCTCTGGCAGCCCAGCACCGCCTTCGAGCTCTTCCCGCTGATCGGCGACCACCCGCGCGAGGGCATGGCCGCGCTGCTCGGGGCGTGGCGGGGATGGCTGCGCGGGCAAGGCGCTCCGGAGCGGGATTCGACGTGCCTGGTGACCTGGCCGAGCCGGGACGTACAGGCGGCGAAAGCCTTGCTGGACGGCGGTTTCACCCCTTTGTCCTGTCTGGCTGTGCGCCCTCCCACTCCGCCGTGCACATTTACGGAACTATCTGGTACCGTAACTGTACGTCGCGCCGGACCGGCCGACCTGGACGCCGTCGTCGAGCTCACCCTCCTGGAGCTCGAGTACGCCGCCCTCGTCGGCGCTTCGACGTACCGCCCCGGTGCCCCGCAGCTGAAGCGGACCGCTGCCCACGTGCGACTGCACTCCAGCGATCCGGTCTGGCTGGCGGAGCGGGGCGGCACTCCGGTCGCGGTGGCCGAGTGCGGCTGGGTCGACGCTGACCGTCCGCCCGCCGGCCACCGGCTGCGCCCCGGCACCTGGGCTTACGTCAACTGCGTGTCGGTGCGCGAGCACGACCGCGGAACCGGTGTCGGCCAGCAGCTGATGACCTCGGTGCACGAGGAGTTCGCGCGCGCCGGAGTTGTCGGCAGCTTCCTGTACTACAACCCGCCCAACCCGCTGTCCTCGGTGTTCTGGCCCCGGCAGGGCTATCGACCGCTGTGGACCGCGTGGGAGGTGCGCCCGGCCACCGCGCTGCGCTGACCGGTGCACCGGACCGACGGAGTCGAGGAGTCGGCTTGGAAATCGTCGCCACCGGCGTCGAGGTGAACGGAGCGCACGGACCGCTGCTGGCACCCACCTCGCTGCGCGTGCGCAGCGGGCAGGCGCTGCTGGTCACCGGTGACCCCAACGCCGGGCACACCGCGCTCGCGCTGGTGCTGTCCGGTCGGCTGCGCCCCGGCGGCGGCACCGTCCGCCTGGACGGCGCGCTCGACGCCGGAGCCCTGCGCAAGAACGTCGCGGTGGTCGACGCGCCGGAGATCACCGAACCCGACGGGTCGATCTCGGTGCGCGACGTCGTCGCCGAGGGCCTCACCCTGGCCGGTCGCTGGTCCACCCGGCGCAAGGTCAAGGCCTGGCTGTCCACGCGCGAGCACAACCCCGACGAGCGCTTCGAGAACCTCGCCGCGTTCGAGCGCACCAAGCTGTTAATCGAGCTCGCCTGCGAATCCAGCACCACCCGAGCACTGGTCCTGGACCGCCCGGACCGCCACAGCGGCGACCCGACCGGCTGGTACTCGCTGGCCGTGCGGCAGGCCGAGCGCGGCCTGGCGGTGATCGCCCTGTGCTCCCCGCACTCCGCCGACCAGCTGGGCGTCACGCCCGCCCGGATCGGCGCCGACAACCCCGAACTGCCCACCTCGGACTTCACGAAGGCCTGCGATGACTAGTCTCCGGCTCGCCGCCACCGAGCTGCGCCGGCTCACCTCCGGCAAGCTGCCCAAGCTGGCGCTGCTCGCGGTCACCCTGGTGCCGCTGCTGTACGGCGCCATGTACATCTACGCGAACTGGGATCCCTACGGGAAGCTCGACTCGGTGCCCGCCGCCGTGGTGATCGACGACACCGGCGCGGACCGCGAGGACGGCACCCGGCTGGACGCCGGGCAGGACGTGTACCAGGAGCTCCTCGACTCCGACTCGTTCGCCTGGAACCGCACCGACGAGCGCAGCGCCCAGCAGGGCGTGGCCAGCGGCGAGTACACCTTCGCGCTGGTGGTGCCGCGGGACTTCTCCGCGGCGCTGCTGTCCCCCAGCGACTTCGAACCGCGCCAGGCCAAGCTGCGGCTGATCACCAACGACGCCAACAACTACCTGGTCGGCACCATCGCCGACAAGGTGGCCTCCGAGGTGCGCAAGGGCGTTGCCGAGAGCGCGGGCTCCGAAGCGGCCAAGCAGTTCCTGCTCGGCTTCTCCACGGTGCACGACAAGACGCGGGAAGCCGCCGACGGTGCCGGGCAGCTCGCCGACGGCGCCGGGGAGCTCTACGACGGCATCGGCCAGGCCGAGGACGGCTCGACCCAGCTGGCCGACGGCGCCCACCAGCTGCTCGACGGGCAGCGCCAGCTCGCCGACGGTGCGACCCAGCTCGCCGACGGGACCGGTCAGCTGCGCGGCGGGTTGTCGCAGTTGCAGCAGAAGACCGCGCAGCTGCCGGAGAAGACCTCGCAGCTGGCCGACGGTGCCGAGCAAGTCGCCGCGGGCAACGAGCTGCTCGCGTCCAAGGCCGAGACGCTGAGCAGCGCGGCGCAGGGTGTCGTGGACGGCCTCGACGGCCACAAGGAGCGGCTCGCCGACAATCTCCGCAAGCTCGGGGTCGACGAGCAGACCATCGAGAAGTTCATCGCCGGTCTCGACGATCTGCACAGCCCGATCACCGAGGCCAACGAGAAGGTGCAGAGCCAGGTCGGGCAGCTGCGCCAGCTGGCCAACGGCGCCCGCGACGTCGCCACCTACAACCGCCAGCTGGCCGGCGAGATGCCCGCCCTGACCGGTGCCATCGATCAGCTCACCGCCGGATCGGTCCAGGTCGACGACGGCGCCAAGCAGCTGCGCGCCGGCGAGCAGGAGGCGCTCACCGGCACCAAGCAGCTCACCGACGGCGCCGACCAGCTGGTCGGCGGCGCCCACCAGCTGCGCGACGGGTCCGGTCAGCTCAAGGACGGGTCCACCACCCTGGCCACCGAGCTGGGCAACGGGGTGGACGACATCCCCAACCCCGACGAGCCGACCCGCGACGCCACCGCGGACACCATCGGCGACCCGGTGGCCATCGACACCATGGCCCAGGTCAAGGCCGACACCTACGGCGCCGGGCTGGCCCCGTACTTCATGGGCCTGGCGCTGTGGGTCGGCGGGTTCGTGCTGTTCCTGCTGATGCGGCCGCTGTCCAGCCGTGCGTTGGCGGCCGGGGTGGCGCCGTGGCGCGTCGCGCTCGGCGGTTGGCTGCCCGCCGCGCTCGTCGGCCTGGTGCAGGCGGTGCTGCTGTACGTGGTCGTGGTGTACGCCGTGGGCGTGCAGCCAGCGCACACCTGGCGGACGGTGGGCTTCCTGGTGCTGACCTCGTTCGCGTTCACCGCGGTCGTGCACTCGCTCAACGCCGCCTTCGGCCCGAAGGGCAAGTTCATCGCACTGGTCGTGCTGGTGCTGCAGCTGGTCACCGCGGGCGGCACGTTCCCGTGGCAGACCATCCCGGAGCCGCTGCACCCGCTGCACCAGGTGCTGCCGCTGGGCTACGTGGTCAGCGGCCTGCGCCACCTGCTCTACGGCGGGGACATGGGCACGGTGGGCACTTCGGTGGCGGTGCTGGCGAGCTACCTCGTGGCAGCCCTGCTGCTGAGCACGATCGCCGCCTGGCGCCAGCGCGTGTGGACCCCGTCCCGCCTCAAGCCGGAACTGGCCCTCTGATGCGGGGCCTCAGGCGCCGCGGTGCTGGTTGACAGCCCGCTCGCCGGCGGGAGGGGTGTCGTGGGGACGGGCCACACCGGCCCGTCCCCCGTCCTTCGCAGGCCAGTCGGGATCTGGTGGGGGCCCGCCCCAGCGGCGGGCCTCCGCGAGGTGGACCTGGCGGGCGCAGAGCCGGTCCCGCAGTGACAGCAGCACGCAGAACTCGTAGGCGATGCGCTCGACGCGCCCTTCCCGGTCGACCACCGCGGCCTCCCACTCGGGCGGCACGACGCCCTCCAGCGGGGCACCGTGACCGGGCTCGTAGAACCGGCCCCTCCCCCAGCAGGCGGTGTAGTCGCCGGTCAGCTCCCCCAGCGCGGCCAGGATCGGCCAGCTGTCGACGTCGCGGGTGCGGAACTCCAGGCTCGCCAGCACCAACCGGAACAACTGCTGGTGGCAGGCCGAGTACGTCGCCCGCAGCACGGCTCGCTTGCGCCGGGTGCGCTCGGCGGCGCGGGCCTCGCTGTCCAGCATCAGCTGCCGGAGCAGCTGCTCACCGGCGACCGGGAACAGCGCCGCGCGCACGGTGTCGTCGGGGTGCTCGACGGCGGCTTCGACGAGCTTGAGCAACAGCACGTCGCGCATCGGGCTGGGCAGCGGCACGTCGTCGGCTTCGGCGCCGAGCCGGAGCTCCGCGCGGGCCCTGATCTGGTGCAGCAACCCGATCAGCGCGTGCCCGAGCAGGTCGGTGATCTCCACCCGGCGCACCGCGCACAGCGCGGTCAGCAGTGTGACCCGCACCGGGCGGGCCAGCGCCTGCAGCTCGCCCGCCTGCGCAGCGGCTGCCCGCGCGCCCCACGCGGCCACCAGCTCGGCCGGGAAGTCCGCGAGGACGTCAGAGGGCAGGCCCAGCGCGCGCACCGCGGTCAGCTTCTCCGCCTCCGTGAGCAGGACCCGCAGCGAGCAGTGCTCCGAGTCCGCCGCGAGATCGGTCGGCAGCCCCAGCGACTGCAACGACATGATGTCGTCCAGCTCGCGGACCACCGAGCGCAGGTCGATCGGGGCGACCTCGGAGCACAGCTCCTCCAGCAGCCAGCCGCGACCCGCCGCGGACTCCGCCAGCAGCTCGTCCAACTGCTCGGCCGCGTCGCCGAGCTGGTCCGCGACGCGGTGGCAGAGCAGCAGCTCGAAGTCCCGCAGGGCGTGGACCGCCACGCAGCGGGCCTGTTCGGGCCCGGGGACCTGGAGGCCCTTGTCCCGGCAGTGCGCGGCCAGCGCGGCGGCCAGCTGCTCCCGGCCGCGCCCGTTGCCGGCCGACTCCGCGGCCAGCCACCCCAGCCACTGCCGTTCGTCCCCCACGTCGACCGGGTCCTCGAAGGCCTCGACGAGCTGTCCTTCCAGGGAGAGGAAGCCTGCCGTGTCACGGGTGAACTCCGTGGCGGCGAAACCCACGTTCTTTGCCCCCGACAAGGTGGATGCACGTGCTCCGACCGCAGAACGCTATCGGTGCACCCCGCGACACGATCGGGCGATTACCACCCGTTTGGCCGCATTCCACCGGGCGAGGCAGCGCCACCCGTGGTATATGCCAAATCCACTGTCGACCGCTCAGGCCAGCGGGAGCGCGCCGCCCAGCGCGCGTTGCGCCTCGGCCAGGCCGATGTCCGCGGCGCGCAGCGCCGCCAGGCGGATCACAGAGTCGAGCTGGTCGCCGAGCAGCGGCGGTAGGGCGACCACGGTCCACATCGGCCGGCCGCAGCAGCCCCTGCCTGTGATGGACCCGGAACGCATTCGCGCTCAAACCGATCAACTGGGCGGGTTCCGCGGTGCTGAGCCCGGACCTCGCCCCAGGGGACGAGTCCGCTCCGCTACTCCTCGGGCTCGTCGTAGCGGGCGATCTCGATCAGGTTGCCGTCCGGGTCGCGCAGGTACAGCGAGGTGATCGGCCCCTGCGAGCCGATGCGGCTGACCGGACCCTCCTCGATCCACACCTCGTTGGCACGCAGGTGCTCCTGCACCTCGCTGATCGCGTTGGTGGTCACGAAGCACAGGTTCGCCGAGCCGGGCACCGGGTGCGTCGCGGTCGGCTCCACCAGCTCGCTGGCCGCGTGCAGCTTGAGGGTCTGCCCGCCGAAGCTCACCGCCCGCCGGTCACCGGGGAACGTCACCGGCGTCATGCCGAGGATCTGCTCGTAGAACTGCACTGCCCGATCGACATCGGCGACGGTGAGGACCAGGTGGTCCACTCTGTCGATGTTGATCATGCTCCTCCTCGAGGTCGGCGTGGTGGCGGCTTTAGGTGCCCCGCCGCGCCCGGTCACGCGTACGGCAGGCTATCCGCACCATTCGACCGCGGGGGAGGGCGGGGGCACCGACGGTGATGTCCGCCATTCAAAGCGGTCCAGGAGCCCCCGCACCCGCGCAACAGCGACTTCGTGACTGACCCGCAACCTGCTCCGCGCGCCGGTCCTCAGTGGGCGGCGGCGTCCCAGGAGCGGCCCGCGCCGACCGAGACCTCCAGCGGCACCGACAGCTCGTAGGCCGACCCCATCTGGTCGCGCAGCAGCTTCTCCACCTCGGCGTGCTCGCCCTCGGCCACCTCGACGATCAGTTCGTCGTGCACCTGCAGCAGCATCCGCGAGCGCAGGCCGTTCTCCCGCAACGCGCGGTGCACACCCAGCATCGCGACCTTGATGATGTCGGCCGCGCTGCCCTGGATCGGCGCGTTGAGCGCCATCCGCTCGGCCATCTCCCGGCGCTGCCGGTTGTCGCTGGTCAGGTCCGGCAGGTAGCGGCGGCGACCGAGGATCGTCGAGGTGTAGCCGTCCTTACGCGCCTGGTCGACGACCTCCCGCAGGTAGTCGCGGACCCGGCCGAAGCGGGCGAAGTAGGCGTCCATCTGCGCCTTCGCCTCCTCGGCCGAGATGCGCAGCTGCTGCGCCAGGCCGAAGGCCGACAGCCCGTAGGCCAAGCCGTAGGACATCGCCTTGACCCGGCGGCGCAGCTCCTGGTCGACCTCCTCGATCGGCACCCCGAACGCCCGCGAGGCCACGTAGTTGTGCAGGTCCTCACCGGTGCGGAACGCCTCGATGAGCCCCTCGTCACCGGACAGGTGCGCCATGATGCGCATCTCGATCTGGCTGTAGTCGGCGGTCATCAGCTCCGCGTAGACCTCGCCGACCACGAACACCTCGCGGATCCGCCGCCCCTCCTCGGTGCGGATCGGGATGTTCTGCAGGTTCGGGTCGGTGGAGGACAGCCGACCGGTGGCCGCGATGGTCTGGTTCAGCGTGGTGTGGATCCGGCCGTCGTCCGAGATGGACTTCACCAGGCCGTCCACAGTGGTCTTGAGCCGGGTGGCGTCGCGGTGCTCCAGCAGGTGTTGCAGGAACGGGTGCTCGGTCTTCTCGAACAGCGTCTGCAGCGCCTCGGCGTCGGTGGTGTAACCGGTCTTGGTGCGCTTGGTCTTCGGCATGCCCAGCTCGTCGAACAGCACCACCTGCAGCTGCTTCGGCGACCCGAGGTTGATCTCCTTGCCGATCACCCCGTAGGCCTCCTGCGCGGCCTGCTTGACACGCGCGGCGAAGTGCGCCCCGAGCTCGGCGAGCTGCTCGGCGTCGACCGCGATGCCCGCGCCCTCCAGCTCGCTGAGCACCACCAGCAGCGGCAGCTCGAGGTCGGTGAGCAGGCTGCGGCTGTCGATGCGGTCCAGCTCGGTGTCCAGCGCGTCGGCCAGCTCGGCCACCGCCCGCGCCTTGACCAGCTCCGCCGCCGCGGCCTTCTCCTGGACCTCCGACTCGTCCTCCAGCAGCGACAGCTGGCCGTCCTCCTCGCCGGTCTCGGCGCGCAGCTCGCGCTGCAGGTAGCGGACCACCAGGTCGGGCAGCTCGAAGGAGCGCTGGCCCGGGCGCACCAGGTAGGCGGCCAGCGCGGTGTCGCTGGTCAGCCCGGCCAGCGTCCAGCCGCGGTCGCGGATGCCGTGCAGCGGGCCCTTGACGTCGTGCGCCGCCTTGGTGGCCGCCGGGTCGGCCAGCCAGCCGACCAGCGCCTGCTCGTCCTCGGCGGTCAGCGCGCTGACGTCGACGTAGGCGGCCGAGCCGTCTGCGGTGGCCAGCGCCAGGCCGGTCAGGTCGCCGTGGCCCCGCGCCCACTGCCCGGTGAACGCCAGGCCGACGCGGTTGCCGTTGCGGGCGTGCTCGTCCAGCCAGGCGGGCAGCTGCCCGGGCTGCACCACGCCGCCGGAGATCTCGAATCCCTCCTCGACCTCGGGTTCGGCGCTGGACAGCGTCGCGAACAACCGGTCCCGCAGCACGCGGAACTCCAGGTCGTCGAAGAGCCGGTGCACGGCGTCGCGGTCCCAGGCCCGCACCGCGAGGTCGTCCGGCCCGGCCTCCAGCTCCACGTCGCGGACCAGCTCGGTCAGCTGCCGGTTGAGCAGCACCGACGACAGGTGGTCGCGCAGCGCCTGACCGGCCTTGCCCTTGACCTCGTCCGCGCGGTCCACCAGCTCGGCCAGCGAGCCGAACTGCTGGATCCACTTGGTGACCGTCTTCTCCCCCACACCGGGGATCTTCGGCAGGTTGTCCGACGGGTCGCCGCGCAGCGCCGCGAAGTCCGGGTACTGCTGCGGGGTCAGGCCGTACTTGTCCTCCACCGCCTGCGGGGTGAAGCGGGTCAGCTCGGAGACGCCCTTCGTCGGGTACAGCACGGTGACGTCGTCGGTGACCAGCTGCAGCGCGTCGCGGTCGCCGGTGCAGATGGAGACCTTGAAGCCCGCGCCGGTGGCCTGGGTGGTCAGCGTCGCGATGACGTCGTCGGCCTCGAAGTTCTCCTTGCTCAGCACCGGGATGCTCAGCGCGCCGAGCACGTCCTGGATCAGGCTGACCTGGCCGCGGAACTCGTCGGGGGTGCTGCTGCGGTTGGCCTTGTAGTCGGTGAAGGCCTCGCTGCGGAAGGTCTTGCGCGAGACGTCGAAGGCCACCGCCAGGTGGGTGGGCTGCTCGTCGCGGAGCAGGTTGATCAGCATCGAGGTGAAGCCGTAGACCGCGTTGGTGTGCTGGCCGGTGCCGGTCTGGAAGTTCTCCTTCGGCAGGGCGTAGAAGGCGCGGTAGGCCATCGAGTGGCCGTCGATGAGCAGCAGGCGTCGGTCCTCGGAATGCGTCACGGCGGCGAGTCTAGGCTGAGGCCCCGACAGCACGTGACCGGAGGCGACGGGAGGCACCAGAGGTGGCAGAAGCGACCAGCGGTGGGTCGGTGACCAGCGAGAACGGCCTGTCGATCGAGATGCTGACGGCCGCCGAGGAGCAGCTGGCCGCCAAGCTCGGGATCGAGTACGCCACGCTGCAACCCGATCGTGTGGTGGCGACCATGCCGGTTGCGGGCAACCGGCAGCCCTACGGGCTGCTGCACGGCGGGGCGAACGCGGCGCTGGCCGAGACGCTGGGGTCCATCGCCGCCGCGCTCAACGCCGGACCGGGGCGCATCGCGGTCGGCCTGGAGCTGTCCTGCACCCACCACCGCGCGGCCACCGAGGGCGTGGTCACCGGGGTGGCGACGCCGGTGCACCGGGGCCGCTCCACCGCGACCTACGAGATCACCATCACCGACGCCGAGGACCGCCGGACCTGCACGGCCCGCCTGACCTGCGTCCTGCGCGACCAGCCCCCAGGCCGCTGACCGGAGCTGGTGAAGGGCACCTCTCGCCGATCAAGTCGGTGGAGGTGCCCGGGGGAAGAGCGGTGCGGGCACGCGCGGTCCAGGCAGGCGCTGGGGTTCCGCCGCTCGCACCGCCGCGCAGGGCTCGGTCTGGAACCCCTTAGGAGAGGTTCTCCAGCACGGCTTCCGCGACGGCCTTCATGGTGGTGCGGCGGTCCATCGCGGTGCGCTGGAGCCAGCGGAAGGACTCCGGCTCGGAGAGGTTGTGCTTGCTCATCAGCAGGCCCTTGGCCCGCTCGATGGTCTTGCGCGCCTCGAGGCGCTCGTTGAGGTCGGCGACCTCGGCCTCCAGGGCCTGCACCTCGGTGAACCGGGAGACCGCCAGCTCGATGGCGGGCACCAGGTCGCGCTTGGCGAACGGCTTGACCAGGTAGGCCATCGCCCCGGCGTCCCGCGCCCGCTCCACCAGGTCGCGCTGGCTGAAGGCGGTCAGGATGACCACCGGCGCGATCCGCTCACCGGCGATGTTCGAGGCGGCCTCGATGCCGTCCATCTTCGGCATCTTCACGTCCAGGATCACCAGATCGGGACGCAGCTCCTCGGCGAGGCGAACGGCTTCCTGCCCGTCCCCGGCCTCGCCGACCACCTGGTAGCCCTCCTCGCGGAGCATCTCCACCAGGTCGAGCCTGATCAACGCCTCGTCCTCGGCCACGAGTACGCGACGTTCGACGGGCTTGGCCTCGCGTGTGTCCTCGGTAGCCGGCGTCGTCACCGGGGTCCTCCATAGAGCTCGGGTGGCCGGTGCGATCTGCACCGGAAACCGCAGAATACCGGTCGTGACTTCACGCCGAGGTAAACACGCGACGTGACCATTGCGACATCAGGCCGATCTCCGCCGCGGGCGCACGAACAGCAGGTGGACCAGCAGGATCGCGGCCAGGCTGACCAGGCTCAGGGTGAGCTGCGAGCGGACCTCCTCGATGGTCGCCATGGTGACGATCACAGCGGCGATGACCACCAGCGTGGCCCACGTCAGGTAGGGGAAGAGCCACATCTTCAGCTTCAGCCGCTCGGGTGCCTCCTGCTCCAACCGCCGCCGCATCCGCAGCTGGGAGGCGGCGATGATCGCGTAGATGAACAGCGCGACCGCCCCGGCGGAGTTGATGATGAAGTAGAAGATCGCGTCCGGGGAGACGTAGCTGGCGGCGACCGCGACGTAGCCGACCAGGGTGGAGAGCACGATCGCCTTCCACGGCACGCCGCGCCGGTTGACGTCGCGCACCCAGCCCGGTGCGAATCCGCGGCGCTGCAGGGCGAAGAGCATCCGGGAGGCGGTGTAGAGCCCGGAGTTGAGCACCGAGATCACCGCGGTGAACACCACCACGTTCACCACCACCTCCGCGCCGGGCAGGCCGAAGCGGGTGAACGCCGCGGCGTAGGGGCTGCCGTCGGTGGGGATGTCCTGCCACGGGGTGATCATCACCAGCAGCGCCACCGAACCCACGTAGAACAGCAGCACCCGCCACACCACGGCCTTGGTCGCCGTGGCCACCGAGCGCACCGGCTCGTCGGACTCGGCGGAGACGATGGTGACGATCTCGGTGCCGAAGTAGGAGAAGATCACGATCACCACGCCGTGCAGCACCGCGAACCAGCCGTTGGCGGCGAACCCGTCGCGCGCGATGTTGCCCACCGACAGCTCCGCGCCCGGCCACAGCCCGAGCACGAAGATCGTGCCGCACAGCAGGAAGATGACGATGGTGATGACCTTGATGGAGGCCAGCCAGAACTCGGTCTCGCCGAAGGAGCGCACCGACACCAGGTTCGTCGCGGTCAGCGCCAGCATCAGCACCAGGGAGAGCACCCACTGCGGCAGCACCGGCACCAGCGGGTTGAGCAGCTCGGCCCCGACGACGGCCTCGAAGGCCACCACGCCGACCCAGTAGTACCAGTACAGCCAGCCGATGGTGAACCCCGCCCAGTCGCCGAGCGAAATCCGGGCGTACTCCATGAAGGACCCGAGCGTCGGCGCGGCGGTGGCCATCTCGCCGAGCATCCGCATCACCAGCACGACGATCAGCCCGCCGAGCGCGTAGGACAGCACGGCCGCGGGGCCGACGGTGGAGATCACCGCACCGCTGCCGATGAACAGGCTGGCGCCGATGATGCCGCCGAGCGCGATCATCTGCAGGTGCCGGTTCTTCAGGCTTCGCCGCAGCCCGGCGTCGTCGCGCTCGATCCCGACTTCTTCGACCATCGCAGCCCCCGTGGTGACCCTCGGTTGGGCTGTGAACCTAACTCGCGATGATCACTCCCACCAGGGTCCCGAACCTGGAGGAAGCGGACCGTCCGGGCACAACGGGTGGACCGGAGCGTGGTCGAACCACCACGGAGGGCATTACTCAGCGTGAGGTAGTCCATATATAACGGTTTGATCTCACCCGAATAGGTAGCTTGAACGAGCATGAAGACCCCGACTCTTCGACGCTCCGTAATCACGGCTACTGCGCTGCTGATCGGCATCGGCTCCGCCGCCTGGGCCCCCGCGGCGATGGCGTCCTCCTCGGTCGAGGACGAGGTCGCGGCCCTGGTGAACAAGGCGCGGGCCGACGCGGGCTGCGGCGCCGTCAAGGTGGACCCCCGACTCACCAAGGCGGCCAGCAACCACAGCGCGGACATGGCGGCCCGCTCCTACCTCGACCACACCAACCCCGACGGCGTGACCTTCAACCAGCGCATCAAGAAGGCCGGGCACCCCTCCCCGGGCGCGGAGAACATCGCGCAGGGCTACCAGACCGCGGACCAGGTGATGGACGGCTGGCTGAAGTCCGAGGGCCACAAGGCCAACATCCTGAACTGCTCGATGAAGACCATGGGCGTGGCGGTCAACGGCGACTACTGGACCCAGGACTTCGGCCGCTGACCCGGCTCGCTCAGCCGGTGGAGCTCGCCCGCGCGGACTCCTCGGCCAGCAACCGCGCCAGGTACTCCAGCTGCGCGGTGGTGCGGTCGGTGCGCCAGACCAACCCGAGCTGCGAGGACGCCTCCATCCCGGACACCGGCACGTAGCGCACGTCGCCGCGGCGGCTGCGCTCGACGAACGGGCGGCACAGCAACAACGCGTGCTCGCTCCCGGCCACGAGCGTCAACCCCTCCTGCAGGGTGGCAACGCCCGCGGTGGAACGGATCTCGCTGCCGGCCGGGGTCGCGGGCGGCACCTGGGCCGCCAGCCAGTAGCCGGGTGCCTCGCCGGTGGAGGCGATGAGGTCCACCGAGGCCAGCTCCTCGATGTCGACGCGCTCCCGCCGCGCGAAGGGGTGCTCCGCGCCCACCGCGAGCAGCCGGTCCTGCGGCGGGAAGCTGAACCCGACGGTCAACCGCTCGTCCCGGACCGGCAGCTCCACCACGGCGCAGTCGACGACGCCGTCCAGGACGGCGGAGAACGGCGACCCGTACGGGACCTCGGTGACCACGACGCTGGTCTGGCAGTGCAGCTTGAACCGGCGCAGCGCCTCGATGACCTCCTCGTAGGCGGTGCCCTGGAACCCGATGCGCACTTCGGCCAGCCCACCGCGCCTGGCCCGCTCGCGGGCCTGCCCGACGACCCCGACCAGCCGCTGGTAGGCGGGCCCGACCTCGCCGACGAACTCCGCCCCGAACCGGGTCAGCTCGACGCGGCGGCTGGTCCGCTCCACGAGCTTGGCGCCGATGCGCCGCTCCAGCGCGGCGACGAGCTGGCTGACGCGGCTCTGCGAGCACCCGAGCCGAGCGGCGGTGCGCCCGAAGTGCAGTTCCCCGGCCAGCACGAGCAGGCATTCGATCTCCCGCGCCGGAAGCTGATCCATCGCACCCCCTCATCGATGAGCCTAGCTCATCGATCGTGCAGCGAATCGTCGTTGTTCCGACCGGTGGCCGTTGTTCGAATCGAGTTGTGAACGCCTTCCCCGCTCAACTCGCACCCGCCCGGCAGTGGCTGGCCGTCGCGGTCCTGTCGCTGTGCACGTTCGTCGTGGTCACCTCGGAGATGCTGCCGGTCGGGGTGCTGACCCCGATGGCCGAGGGGCTCGGCACCACGCCGGGCACGGCGGGCTACAGCCTCACGATCACCGGCCTGGTCGCGGCCGCCACCGCCCCGGTTGCCCCCCGCCTGCTCGGCGACTTCGACCGCCGCGCGGTCGTGGCGGTGGCGATGGTGCTGCTCGCCGCGGGCAACGTGCTGACCGTGCTCGCGCAGGGCTTCACGCTGCTAGCGGTGTCCCGAACGGTCCTCGGCATCGGCATGGGTGTGGTCTGGTCGCTGGCCCCGGCGATCGCGCCCCGCCTCGTCTCCGCGCGCCGAGCAGCCCTTGCGGTGTCGCTCACGATGGGCGGCGTGGCCGCGGCTTCGGTCATCGGCGTCCCCCTCGGGACGTTCGTGGGCGAGGCGTTCGGCTGGCGCACTGCGTTCGGCACGCTGACCGCCAGCGCGCTGCTGCTCGCGGCTGCCCTCCTGGTCGCCCTGCCAAAGCTCCCGAAGCCCGCCCCGGCCACCACCCGGGCTGGCGGTCAACCCCTGCTGCGCACCCCAGCGGTCGTCGTTGGCTTGATCGTCATCGTCTTTTTGGTCACCGCCCACTTCGCGGCCTACACCTTCATCCGTCCGCTGCTGGAGACCAGCACCGGCACCAGCGCGGCAGCGGTCGCAGCGGTCCTGCTCACCTACGGTGTCTTCGGCCTGGTCGGCAACTTCGCCGCCGGATCCCTCGCCGCCAAGCGCCCCCGCGCCACCGTCCTGCTGCTCGCCCTCGGCATCCTCACGGCCATCACCGCCCTCGCCCTGCTCAGCGAGCTGGCCACCGTCGCGGTCGCGGCGATCGTCCTCTGGGGCCTCGCCTACGGCGGGGTCTCGGTGGCCGGGCAGATCTGGATGACCCGCGCAGCAGCGGGCAACGAGGAGAACGCGACGGGCCTCTACGTCGGGGTCTTCACCGCCTCCATCGCCCTCGGAGCCTTCCTCGGCGGCACGGTCATCGAACTCGCGGGCATGACCCCACTCCTGTGGACAGCAGCCGCACTAGCCCTCATCGCCCTCACCACAGGCCTCCTCAGCCCAGGCCCCAAGACCACCCGCGAGCCCGCCCCGGCCCCGGAGCAGGCCACCTCCCCCACCCCCTGACGGCCCAACACCAACCGCACCGGGCTTCTTCCGGGACCGCTCCGCCGAGGAGCCCCGGAAGAAGCCCACCAGGCCACTGCTCCCCACCCGCCGAACCGACGTGATCACAGATCACGTACCATGACCCCAGAAGGCCCCCGTAGCCCAACGGCAGAGGCAGCGGACTCAAAATCCGTCCAGTGTGCGTTCGAATCGCACCGGGGGCACGTACAGCATCTACACAAGCCGCGCCTGCTCGCCGAGCAGGCGTTCCTTTGGTTTCGTGGATCCGTTCCGCCGCGTGTGTGATCTGGTGTAGGTCGTCGGCGGGGAGCCTGATCGTGATGGTGGCTTGGTTGCTGTCGCCGCGCAGGTGGACGGTGAGCTGGGTGATCTCGAACAGTCGTCGTAGGAGCTGTTCGGGGGCGTGGGCGAGGTTGAGCGTCAGATAGGGAGCGTGTCGAGCAGGGCGACGTCGTCGCTGCTGGGTTTGCTCGGTTCGGAGCTGGCGGCGTTGTCGAGTTCAGCGACGCTTGCCAGCATGGCCGCCTTCTGGGTTTCCAGCTCGTTGTAGGTGCCGCGCAGTGCTTTGACCTGCGCCGGGTCATCGGCGAAGCCAGCGGCCAGGACTTCGAACGGAACCTGGCCAACCTAGTCGCGGAAAGCTCCCGGACCATCCAACAGGCCAGCCCTGAGCAAGTCGACCAGGTCCGGCACGCGATCGAGGACGGCTACCAACGCAGCCTCGCCCCCGCCACGCCGCCCGCCGAAGAGTCGCGGCCGCGTGACCAGGACTGGCAGTACTGGGAGGACGAAGAAGCCTTCGCCGAGTTCAACGAAAGCCCACTGGTGGACGGAGACGCATGGTGACCACCAACAACCACCCCAGCTGGCTTCCGAAACGCTCCATCACCCCCGTCTACATCACCATCGCCCTCGGCATCCTGGCCTTGCTCTTCTGGCTCTACCAAGCCATCTTCGGTGCAGATGAGCGCGCAGCTCGCGACGCCGAGAACGACCTTGCCGAACGGTCCCGAGCCATGTGCACCCAAGCCCCTCCGACCTCCGGAGTCCGCTCGATCATGGGTGACGCGCCCGGGCACCCGAATGGACCTGCAGGATGCATCTGGGGGGCCGGTCCGGACGACGAGCTGTACCTGCGGCATGGAATGTCTGCAATGGACAAGTATCTGGAAACCACTGGCCCCGACAACATCGCAGCCTCTCCGGGCGGCCAGCAGATCTACATCAGCAACTCGGATCTGTACTGCACAGCAGCATTCGACGACCGAGCAGGTCGCTATTTCGAACTCAACCTCACGAGGAACAACGATCCGTCCTGTGCGAACATTGGCCCCCTGGCAGGAGAGCTCGCCGACCTCCTCCTTAAGCCATGAGATCAACAGGATTCGACATGTATCCAACAGAGCCCAAGACCAGCGCCACCCTCCACCAATTACTGCACCGCCGGTGATACCCGCGTGCACGGGTCGAGGTGTCGATGCCAGCCTGAGGCTACGGTCGCACTACGGCGTCCGACAAATCGCAGTGTCGACGTCACGAGCTGACTGCATGGTAAATCCATGCCACAACAACCCATGTGCCAGTAGCCCTTTTGAATTTCAGAGCCCTACCGGTTTGCCAGCAGCGCACCCCGAGGATCTGCGAACAGCAACAGCTGCCGGGCCGAGCGTAGTTGCTCCGGCCGTGCACCGTGCAGGGCGAGATACCTCGTCCCCAACATGCGTTGATCAACCCGGGGCTGATCAACGTGGTGTGTGCTTTCGCGGTCGTAGCGCGCAGCGGGCGACGGTGGCGGCGCCCGCTGCGCGACGGCGTCAGAACTCTTCGTCGTCCCCTTCGAAGATCTCCTCCACGACCTCACCGACGACCATGCCTCCGACGAGCCCGGCGCCTGCGCCCAGTGCCGCTCCGGCGATCATGCCGCCCATTCCGGAGCCGCGGTGCTGGTCGTCTTCGTGGTGGCCGTAGCCCTGGTGGCCGTGCTCCGGGTGGTGGGCGAACCCGCCGCCGTGGGCACCTCGGTGCTCGATGACCTGTTCCAGCCAGCTGGTGATGTGCCTGGCCCAGTCGGTGGTGAGCGCTTCGTCGTGGGTGACGTGGATGCGGCCGAAGGCTTCCTGCCCCGGGGTGAACAAGCCGCCGCGCTTGTCGGCCTCCAGCACGACGTCCATACCGTGCGGGCCGGTGATGAAGGTCAGCTCGACGTCCTCGATCCGCCCGGTGTACTGCGGTGCCGGGTAGAACTCGATCTCCTGGGAGAACGGCAGCTCCTGGTGGAGGCCGGGCAGGTGGCCGTGCTCCAGGCCGACGCCCTTGACGTGGAAGCCGAGCTGGGAGAAGGCCTCGATCACTTTCGCCTGGGCGGGCAGCGGTTCCACGGCGAAGGTGTCGAGGTCACCCTTGTCGGCGACCTTGGCCACGGCCAGTTCGGTGCGCACGCCGAGCGCCATGCCGTGCAGGGGCTGCCCGTGGACGCTGGATATCGGCGTCTCCCACGGCACCGGGAGCTCGAACGGGATGGTCTTGTGCTCGCCCTCGCGCAGCTGGAAGCGCCCGGCGACCACGGCGCGGTGGAACTCCACCCCGGCGTGCTCGTCGTGGTCGGTTCCCATGCTGGTGACGAACCCGAGCGCGACGTGCTCGACGTCGACGTCCTGGCTGCCACCAGTGAGGCGGACCTCACCGACGAGGTTCTCACCGGGGCGGACGTGCGGGTGGTGCAACACGGTGTCCACCGACGGGCCGCCGATCCCCAGTGCGCCCAGCAGTTTCTTGAAAACCATCTTCCTGTCCCTTCTCTTCATCTCCGCGTGTCATCGGGCGAGTGCTTTGAGTAGTTGCTGGCGGGTTGCGCGTGACGCGACTCCGTGCTGGGTGGGGATGTCAGCGCGGTCGAGGCAGACCGCGAACCTCTGACCTCGCGTGCGGGCAGACGGTGTGGACGAGTCGTGCGGACGACGGGGCGTTCACCGGGGCCGTCGGCTGGGACGAGCGAGGAACCTCGGTTGCGCATAGGTGTCTGTTGTGTGAATGGTCATCGCGCGGTGCGGACGCGAGAAGTCGCCAGTGGCGAGGAGGGTGGATGCGCTGGAGGAGGAGTGCACGCGCGCTCGCCGGTGTGGGGACGTCGTCGTGCGGACTCAACTCACCCCAAATGGAGGTCGCGCTGGCGCGCGGTGCCGGCGTAGCCGCGAGGTCCGCGTCTCCCCGGTCGAGAGAGGTGCGGCAGCTACTTCCAGGATCATCGTCCACGCACATAGCAACGGAGCACCGCACCGGCTGGTTCCGGACAAACGCCGCAACTGGCGTGATCAACGCGACATCGCCCAGTCACGCGGATGGCCCTAGCATTCGGACACCAACCTGGAGCGGAGGCGGCACCAACACCTGACGTCCCGTCCGGGACGTGGTACGTGCCCCTTTCCTCCCATTGTTGACGAGGAGTGACAACTTCAGTGCCCGAGGCACAATCCACAGAGGGTAGTACCGAGCCGGGACCTGGTCCCGGCTTTCCGCAACTCAGGGCGGGGACCACCGCGCGGCGAGGTGACCGGTGATGGAGGTCCTGCTGGCCGTGCTCGGCCTGGTCTTCGTCGGAGTGCTCACGCTCGGCACCGGTCTCGCGGTCGCCGCGGAGTTCTCGCTGACATCGCTGGAACGCAGCACCGTCGACGCCCACGTCCGCCAGGTCGGTGACCGCCGGGCCAAGGCAGTGGCCAAGGCGCACCGGACGCTGTCCTTCCAGCTCTCCGGGGCCCAGGTCGCCATCACGCTGACCACCCTGATCACCGGTTACGTGGCCGAGCCGCTGATCGGCGACCTGATCCAGCCGGTGCTCACCGCGGTCGGCCTGCCCGACGGCGCGACCGGACCGGTGTCGCTGGCGCTGGCGATCATGCTGGCAACCACGTTGTCGATGGTCTTCGGCGAGATGGTGCCCAAGAACCTGGCCATCGCCCGGCCGCTGCCGACCGCCCGGGCCGTCTCGGGCTACCACTCGAGGTTCTCGCAGGTCTTCCGCTGGCTGATCGATGCGATGAACAACAGCGCCAACTGGATCGTGCGCCGCTTCGGCATCGAGCCCCAGGAAGAGCTGCGCTCCGCCCGGTCCCCCGAGGAACTGGGGTCGATCGTGCGCTCCAGCGCCGAGCACGGGACCCTGGACACCGCGACCGCGCGGTTGCTGGACCGCTCGCTGCGGTTCGTCGACCGCACCGCGGACGAGTTGATGACCCCGCGCGTCCGGGTGGAAGCACTGTCGACGGAGGACACCGTCGCAACCCTGCTCGCCCTCGCCCGCCGGACCGGGATCTCCCGGTTCCCGGTCCACAACGGCGATCTCGACGAAGTGCACGGGATCGTCCACGTCAAACAGGCGTTCGGGCTGCCTGCCGAGGAACGCGAACGCACCCTCGTCGGATCGCTCACCCAGCCCGTCCCCAAGGTCCCGGAAACCCTGGACGGGGACGCGCTGCTGGAGAAGCTGCGCAGTTCCGGGCTGCAGCTGGCGATCGTGGTGGACGAGTACGGCGGCACTGCGGGCATCGTGACCCTGGAGGACGTGGTCGAGGAGATCATCGGCGATGTCCGCGACGAGCACGACCGCCGCGAAGTCGCCGCAGTGCGCGCGGTCGGCGACGGCACGTGGGTCATCTCCGGGCTGCTGCGCCCTGATGAGTTCGT
Organism: Saccharopolyspora sp. NPDC000359; assembly: GCF_040300525.1. Lineage (NCBI taxonomy): Bacteria > Bacillati > Actinomycetota > Actinomycetes > Pseudonocardiales > Pseudonocardiaceae > Saccharopolyspora > Saccharopolyspora sp. NPDC000359. The sequence continues at coordinate 78,653 of NZ_JBEPDU010000012.1, forward strand.
CGAGGCGACCGGTGTCCCGCTGCCCGAGGGCGACTACGAGACCGTCGCCGGCTACGTGCTGGCGGAGCTCAGCCGCATCCCGGAAGTCGGCGACCGCGTGACATCGGACGGCGCGGTGCTGATCGTGACCCGGATGGACGGCCACCGCATCGCGGAGCTCCGCCTCACCAGCCAGCCCCAGAACGCTGCCGACGATGCGGAGGGCACCCGATGAGCGACGGTTCCGCCATCCTGCTCGGCGTCGCGCTGCTCCTGCTCAACGCGTTCTTCGTGGGCGCGGAGTTCTCCCTGCTGTCCTCGCGCCGCGATCGACTGGAAGCCCTGCTCGCACAGGGCAGGACCCGCGCGAGGATCGTGATCGGGGCCAGCCAGGATGGCTCGCTGATGCTCACCAGCGCCCAGCTCGGCATCACCCTGTGCTCGCTCGGGCTCGGCCGCCTCGGTGAGCCCGCGGTGGCCCACCAGCTCGAAGTCCCCTTCGCCGCGCTCGGCATCCCGGAGACGGTGACGCACGTGGTCGCCTTCGCGATCGCCCTGGCCATCGTCGTGGTGCTGCACGTGCTGATCGGCGAGATGGTGCCGAAGAACCTGGCCATCGCCGAACCGGAGAAGGTCGCGCTGTGGCTGGTTCCGCCACTGGTCGGGTTCGTCAAGCTGGCCCGGCCGCTGATCGCGGTGTTCAACATGGTGGCCAACGTGGTGCTGCGGCTGCTGCGCGTCGAGCCCAAGGACGAGCTGGACACCGCCTACACCTCGTCGGAACTGGCCGAGCTGCTGCTGGAGTCCCGCCGGGAGGGCCTGCTGGACCAGTCCGAGCACCGCAGGCTCGCCCAGACGTTGTCCTCAGTGGAGCGCACCGTGGGTGATGTGCTCGTTCCGCTGGCGGACCTGACGACGCTGCCGCAGGAGCCGACGCTGGGCGACGTGGAGCGGGTGGTGGCCGGAACGGGCTTCTCGCGGTTCCCCGTGCGGGGCGGCGACGGCGCCTTGCGGGGCTACCTGCACATCAAGGACGTCCTCGACCAGATCGGGCACGACCAGTCCACGCTGATCGCCCCCGCCAAGGTGCGACGGCTGCCCACCGTGCCGACCAGCACCCGGCTCGACGACGCGCTCACCGCACTGCGCCGAACCGGCAGCCACCTCGCCGTCGCGGTCGACACCAGCGGCAGCCCGGTCGGCGTGGTCGCGATGGAGGACCTCGTCGAGGAGTACGTCGGCACCGTCCGCGACGCCACCCACGTCGACTGCCCCTCCCGAGCAATCCAGCTGCAGCTCGTCGGCGTCCGCTCGACCAAGGGCGACGGCCACCACACCGGGGCCCACCGAACCGTCGGCTGACCACCTCGCACCCACCGAACCCCGCCCCATCCGAGGGGCGGGGTTCTCGTGCGTGATGTCCGCGGCGCCACCTGTCACGGGCAGCCCACCACCGCACGCTCCGCCAAGGCCGCGCGCAGCCGGTTCCAGTGGAATCGCGCCGCCCGAAGCGACCGCCCACCGCTTCGCCGCCAGGACGATCCTCTCATCGGCAACCCTACCCCCGTATGCGCACAGGCCTGGCCGCGAACCCGGATGCAACAACTTGCCCACGGTGAACACATCAAGGCCCGACGCAGGACGCCCGTTGACGACGATACCCCCCTAGGGTATAAACAAGGCAGCAGATCGCCCGGCGAGGACGGGCGACTGGACCTGCAAGGGGCAGCGAGATGGTTGAGGCGAACTACACCGTGGTGGGGATGACCTGCGAGCACTGCGTGCGGTCGGTCACCGAGGAGATCACCAGGATCGACACCGTGTCGGAGGTGTCGGTGGACCTGGCCAGCGGTGCGGTGAGCGTGCGCAGCTCCGCCGCGCTGGCCGAGGACGACGTGCGGGAAGCCGTCGCGGAAGCCGGTTACGAACTCGCTTCCTGACCAGGCCGGACCCGCTGCGGCGGGGTTCGGGTGCGCGAAAGGATCGCAATGAACGCAGCAGCGAAGCTCTCCGCCTACGGTGCGGTGCTCGCGCTCGCCTTCGGCGGGGCGTGGGTCATCGGAACCGCTGTCGGTCCGCTCGCGCTCGACGGTGCTGAGGCGCACGTCGAGCACCCCGGCGATGGGAACGCCGCGGGGGCGGGCATCCACAGCGGCGCCGTCGCGGGAGTCACGCGGACCATCCCGACAGGGCTGGCGTCGACCGGGGGCGAGCACATCCCCTCGCCCACCTCGACGCTGATCACTCCGGGCAGCGCGGCAACCCGGTTCGACATCGAGCACCGGGGTGCGGCGCACTCCACGGTCGACGCGGTCGACCAGCAGAACCCGGCCCCCTTCGGCGCGGGCGGAACAGGAGACCTCCGATGAGCACTGCGGCACCAGGCGGCACCACCGCCCAGATCGAACTGGCCATCGGCGGGATGACCTGCGCTTCCTGCGCGGCCCGGGTGGAGAAGCGGCTCGGCAAGCTCGACGGGGTCACCGCGTCGGTCAACTACGCCACCGAGAAGGCCAGGATCACCTACCCGAGCGGGCTGGACCCGCAGGAACTCGTCCAGCAGGTCCAGGACGCCGGATACACCGCCGACCTGCCCCGAACCGCCCAACCCGCCGGGGACAGCGGGGACACCAGTGACACCGCCGATGACCCGGTGCGGTCGTTGCGGAACCGGTTGATCGTCTCGACCGTGCTGGCGGTCCCGGTCATCGTGTTGGCGATGGTCCCGGCGCTGCAGTTCACCTACTGGCAGTGGATCTCGCTGACGCTGGCGGCCCCGGTCGTGGTGTGGGGCGCGCTGCCGTTCCACAAGGCGGCCTGGGCGAACCTGCGGCACGGCACCGCCACCATGGACACCCTGATCTCCATGGGCACCGGCGCCGCTCTCCTGTGGTCGCTGTACGCGCTGCTGTTCGGCACCGCCGGTGTGCCCGGCATGACCCACCCGTTCGAACTGACCATCCAACGGGTCAGCGGGGACGGCAACATCTACCTCGAAGTCGCCGCCGGGGTCACGATGTTCATCCTCGCCGGGCGCTACTTCGAAGCCCGCTCCAAGCGCCGTGCCGGAGCCGCGCTCCGGGCACTGCTGGAACTCGGCGCCAAGGAAGTCGCGGTGCTGCGCGAGGGCCAGGAGGTGCGGATCCCCACCGAGCAGCTCACCGTCGGTGACGTGTTCGTGGTGCGGCCCGGTGAGAAGATCGCCACCGACGGCACCATCGAGGACGGCAACTCCGCGGTCGACGCCAGCATGCTCACCGGCGAGTCCGTGCCCGTCGAAGTCCGCCCCGGGGACACCGTGGTCGGCGCGACCGTCAACGCCGGTGGACGCCTCCTCGTCCGCGCCACCCGCGTCGGGTCCGACACCCAGCTGGCGCAGATGGCCAAGCTCGTCGAGGACGCCCAGAACGGCAAGGCCGCCGTGCAACGGCTGGCCGACCGGATCTCCGCCGTCTTCGTCCCCATCGTGATCGCACTGGCGGTGGCCTCGCTCGGGTTCTGGCTGGGCACCGGCTCCGGCATCGCCGCCGCCTTCACCGCCGCGGTCGCCGTGCTCATCGTCGCCTGCCCCTGCGCACTCGGACTGGCCACGCCGACCGCGCTGCTGGTCGGCACCGGCCGCGGGGCCCAGATGGGCATCCTGATCAAGGGCCCGGAGGTGCTGGAGTCCACCCGCCGCATCGACACCATCGTGCTGGACAAGACCGGAACCGTCACCACCGGGCAGATGTCGCTGATCGCCGTGCACACCGCTGACGGCGTCGGCGAGCAGGAAGCGCTGCGCCTGGCTGGTGCCGCCGAGAACGCCTCGGAACACCCCATCGCCAAGGCCATCGCGCAGGGCGCTGCGGACCGGGTGGGTGAGCTGCCCGCTGTTGAGGGCTTCACCAACATCGAGGGGCTGGGCGTGCAGGGCGTTGTTGGTGGGCACGCCGTGCTCGTCGGGCGGCCTGCCCTGCTGGAGCAGTGGAGCCAGCCGCTGACCCAGGAACTCCTGGCGGCGCAGCAGGCCGCCGAGGCCCAGGGCCGCACCGCGGTCGCCGTGGCCTGGGACGGTGCCCCGCGCGCGGTGCTGGAGGTGGCCGACACCGTCAAGCCCACCTCCGCCGAGGCGATCGCTGGGCTGCGTGAGCTCGGGCTCACTCCCGTTCTGCTCACCGGTGACAACGACACCGTCGCCCGCACCGTGGCCGCCGAAGTCGGCATCACCGAGGTCATCGCCGAAGTCCTGCCGCAGGACAAGGTCGATGTCGTCAAGCGGCTGCAGGCCGAGGGCAAGGTGGTGGCCATGGCCGGGGACGGCGTCAACGACGCCGCCGCCCTGGCCCAAGCCGACCTCGGACTCGCCATGGGCACCGGCACCGACGTGGCGATCGAAGCCAGCGACCTCACGTTGGTCCGCGGCGACCTGCGGGCCGCCGTCGACGCCATCCGCCTTTCCCGGCGCACGCTGCGCACCATCAAGGGCAACCTGTTCTGGGCCTTCGCCTACAACGTGCTCGCCCTGCCGCTGGCCGCTGCCGGGCTGCTCAACCCGATGATCGCCGGAGCGGCGATGGCGTTCAGCTCGGTGTTCGTGGTCGGCAACAGCCTGCGGCTGCGCCGGTTCCGCAGCACCACCACCGCTGAACCGCAGCCCAGCACCGAAAGGAAGGGTGCCGCTCTGACCGCCGCCTAGCGCGGTTGGAGTTGGCCAAGGAGACGTGGCCTCCCGCACCAGCGCGGGAGGCCACGTCGCTATCACCGTTGGGTCGTGAGTGGGGATGGTCGTTGTTACGACCGTTGCCGCTCACGAGTAGGGAGCAGCCTGCGTGGCACGCGGCAGTGGGGGAAGGTGCACGTCAGCCTGGGGGCCGCGGTGCACCTCTGCTGCCACCGGCTCCTCCCCTCGGTCAAGGCGCAGTTCCGCCACCGAGGAGCGGTCGCCGACTTCGCCGCGACCGCGCTGGCCGCCTGCCGCCGACCTCAGAAGTGACGAGAACACCGGTGGGGCGCCCTCTCGAGCGCCCCACCGGTGTTCTTCGTCCGCGTCTACTGGGTTTCGGCGGGAGTTGCGCGGTCCGCCGCGGCGAAACCCTCCCTGGCGTGCGAGCCGTCGCAGAACGGCTTCTTCGCCGAGAGGCCGCACCGGCACAGCAGGCGGGTGCGGCCCGGACCGAGCTCGTAGGCGTTGTTCTCGTGGTCGACGATCCGAACCGGGCCCTTCACCTGGTAAGGCCCGTTGTCCACGACCTTGACCACCACCGGCGGGTCCGCCGGGTTCGACTCACCCACCGCACTCAGCTCGCCATCTCGTAACCGGCGTCGCCGACCGCCTTGCGGATCGCCGCCGGGTCGACCGGCGCGTCGCTGACGACCGTGAGTTCGCCGTTGCTGATGTCCACGTCGACGTCGGTGACGCCGTCGACACCGGTGACCGCCGCCGTCACCTTGCTCATGCACCCGGAGCAGGTCATTCCCTTGACGACGTGAGTGGTTTCACTCATGAGCACTCCTCCACCGCGGAACGGTTGAACGTTACCCCCGTAGGGTACCTAGAGATCGACGAGGAGCACAAACGAACAACGAGCAGGCCCCGGCGGGAACCACGTCTTTCCGAAGCCTGCAGGTGCACGTACCGCCTCACGAGCGGACGAGGCGAGCGATCGCGTCACTGGCCTCCTTGACCTTCGCGTCGGCGTTCTCACCGCCCTCCGCCACCGCCTCGGCACTCGGTGTCGATCGGGCTCCTGGACGAACACCTCAAGCACTGCGTCGCCGAGCGCCCTCGTCACCGCGGAGACCTGCGTGACGCGAGGAGCGGAGAGGTGTGTCCGGGGCATGGACATGTCCGAGCCCTACCGCTGGAAGATCAACGGCCCGACCGCCCCGAGTCACCCTCGTAGCGTCGCAAGCGGGGAAGATCGGCGAGCCGGACCGCGCGCCACGAGAGGCGGCACAGCTCAACCTGCGCCTGGTGCCACGTCCTGACCTGCTCGACGTGTGATGCGCATTTCCCACTCTTGGCCGGTACTCGCCACCCTCCAGCGACCGTAGTCTCGGCGTCGCTCGAGAATCCCTGGGGAACGCGTTCAAGCCTTGAGAATTCAAAGAACACGGAGAGGAAGTCGCGTTCTCGGGACGAAGCAATCAGCGGTGGCGCTGAGCGGGACGCAGGGGGGCGTGGCGCACCGGCCTCGTGGTCAGTCGAGGCCGTCCACCAGGGCTGAAGGACGGGTGTGCAGGTTTCGGTTCCAGTTGGGGAGCTTCCGCCGCGATTGCGGTGGTTGTCCCAGCACGTGGTCGTCGTTGTCGCACTCGCCGCGGCGGTGTTCGTCGTTCCACCGTTGCTGCACTGGGCACTGACTGGACGGCTCGTCGTCGGCGACTTCCTCGACATCACCGTCTACCGGGCCGGTGGTGCCGCCCTGCTGCACGGGGATCCGCTGTACGAAGCCGACCTACCCGTCCCTGTTGGCAGCTTCCCCTTCACCTACACGCCGTTCGCAGCCGTACTGTTCACACCACTGGCCCTGGTTCCTGCGTGGCTGTGCCAAGCAGTGGTGATCCCCTCGCACCTCGCGCTGCTCGCCGCCGTGGTGTGGCGGTGCCTGCGCCGCACCGGGCACCCGGCGAGCCGGGAGCTGCGCCGAGCAGCAGCTGCGATCACCGCTGTGCTGTTCGTGCTGGAACCGGTCACGTGGACCATGTGGCTCGGGCAGATCAACCTGCTGCTGCTCGCGATCGTGCTCTTCGACCTCACCGCTCGTGGCAAGTGGGCCGGAGTGGGCGTCGGCATCGCAGCCGGTACCAAGCTCACGCCTGGCCTGTTCATCGTCTACTTGCTGTGCACGCGACGCTTCCGGGCCGCAGCCACGGCGGCGATCACGACAGCAGCCACCACCGGCGCCGGATTCCTCGCCGCCCCGTCGGACTCAGCGCGCTACTGGGGCGGAACCTTCCTCGACAACACCAGGTTCTCGCAGCCCGACGGTTCGGGGAACCTGTCGATCAACGGCCTGCTCATCCGGCTCATCGGCGTCGACGACACCCAGCGCCTGATCTGGGTGGTCCTCGCGATGGGTCACGAGTTGTTCGGGCTGACCCTCTGCGGCCTGACCGCCACCGCCGTCTCCCCGTTCTCCTGGAGCCACCACTGGGTCTGGACCGCTCCACTGGCCCTGCTCGCGATCCGGCACGCACCCCTCGCCGTGATCACCGGTCTGGTCGCGCTCACCTTCGCCTGGCCGGTGCACATCCTGTTCGGGCTCGACATCCACTTCCCGGTGCTCGGCATCACCGCCGTACCACCGTGGCACGGGGTCGAGGTCCTCTGCGGCAACGCCTACCTGCTCGTCTTCGCCGGTGCCTTGGTGGCTGGTCACCGGATGCGCGAACCGGCCACGACGCAGGACCTGCCCGAGCCGGGGAGCTAGGCTCACGCAGCCCACGACGGAACCGGCCTCCCACCTACAGCAGGGGTGGGAGGCCGGTTCTGCTCCGGGTTCCGGAGGTCAGACGACCAGGACTCGGCGGCCGCGGGTGTGGCCTGCTTGGCTGTCGACGTGGGCTTGGGCGGCTTCGGCGAGGGGATAGGACTTCGCGACCGGGATGTGCAGCTTGCCGAGCGAGATCAGCCTGGCCGCTTCGACGAGGGCGTCCGGCACGCTTCCGGCGACGCCGGAGAAGCGGACGCCGTGGTCCGGGGCGGAGAGGTCGGCGATGGAGATCACCTTGCCCGGGTCGCCGGTCAGCTCGACCAGTTCGCGGATCACCCCTGAGCCCGCCAGGTCGAGGGCCGCGTCGACCTGGCCGAGCTGGCGCACCCGCTCGACCCAGCCCTCGCCGTACGTCGTGGCGAGCGCGCCCAGGCTGCGCAGGTAGTCCTGGTTCGCGGCCCCGGCCGTGCCGATCACCTTGATGCCGCGGTCGCGGGCGACCTGCAGGACCGCCGACCCCACTCCCCCGGCCGCGCCGCTGACCAGCAGTGTCTGCCCGGGCTGCACGCCGACCTCGCGGATGGTGCGCAGCGCGGTTTCCACCACGGAGGGGTATCCGGCGGCTTCTACGAATGTCAGGCCCTCGGGCATGCGGGCCCAGGCCCACAGCACGGCGTGCTCGGCGTAGGTGCTGGAGCCCTCGCCGAACACGTGGTCGCCCACCGCGACGCCTTCGACACCCTCGCCGACCTCGTCCACCACCCCAGCAGCGTCCAGGCCGACCCCGGAGGGCAGCTCGGTCGGGTGCGCCTTCAGCACTTGACCCTCGCGGACCCGCCAGTCGGCGGGGTTCACGCCCGCCGCCCGCACGGCGATGCGCACCTGGCCGGGGCCCGCGTGGGGCTCCTCGGCATCGATGAGTTGCAGGACGTCTGGACCGCCGAACTCGGCGAAGCTCACCTTCTTCACCCGGCCACCGTAGCACTAACGGTTAGCCTTTTGAAACGAGTGCACCTTTGAACCTGGTAGGGTCAGCGCATGGTCGTGCAGTCCGGGCGCCGCGAGCGCAAGAAGGCCGCGACCCGCAAGAAGATCGCTGACACCGCTCTGCGGCTCTTCCTGGAACGCGGGTACGACGCGGTGGGCATCCGTGAAGTGGCCGCCGAGGCCGACGTGGCCGTCACCACGCTCTTCTCCCACTTCGCCGGCAAGGAAGCCCTGGTGTTCGAGCAGGACGAGGACTTCGAGCAGCGCCTCACGCAGGCGGTCACCGGCCGGGCGCCGGACGAACCGCTCATCCCCGCACTGCGCCGCGAGGTCCTGGCCCTGGTGCGGCACTGCACCGCGGACGAGGCCGCGCCGATCTGGCACCTGATCGACGGAACACCCGCGCTGCGGAAGTACGAGGAGTCGATGCGGCTGCGCCACGCGGAGGCGTTGGCGACCGCCATCGCCGCCGCTCCCGACCTGCCCCTCACCGCGACCGCCTCCCGGACCATCGCGAGGTTCGCCATCGACGCCTACTCGCTGGCCCGCGAGGAGGCCGATCCGGAGGCCGCGGTGGCCGAGATCTTCCGGATGATCGAGGCGGCCTGGGAGGTCGCCACCTCAGCAAGCGAATCCTCCGAATAGGACGCGCGGCGGCGCCCCAGCCGACCGATGGTTGGGGCGCTGCCGCGGGAATCGTCCGTCAGGCCGACTCCAGGTCGGACTCCTTCACGTAGACCCAGCGGTGGTTGTAGGAGATCTGGACGTAGGTCTCGCCGCCGATGACCACCTGGTGGTTGTTCGGGTCGTTCACCCCGTCGTAGCCGACGTGGTAGTCGATGGCCCGGCTCGCCCGGCCCGCGACGTACACCTGCCCCGCCGGGAGCACGTACGGCAGCGGCTTGATCACCCGCGGTTCCAGGCCGTCCGGGTAGTCGCCGGCGGCTGGCAGCGCCATGCCGTAGGTCGGGACCCCGTCGCGGACCGGGGTCACCAGCTCGGCGTCGTCGGCCGGGGCGGTGTTCACGCCGTCCGGGTCCCGCATCCACGCCTTCTTGCCGTCGAACCAGAGCGCCAGCCAGTCGTCCCGGCGCTCCGCCACCGCGTACTGGCGCCCGACGGCGGCCTTCGCCGACCAGTCCTCGATCCTGGTGGTGCCGGGCGTGCCGTCCGGGTGCACCGAGGGCGAGCTGATCAGCGGGGCGTCGTCGCGCGGTGCGGTGCGCAGGTAGCGGAAGTTCGCTGGCTGCGACGGCAGTTCGCGGCACTCCTCCTCCGGTGGGCACTCGGTCACCACCGGCCGGTTGGTCTCGAACCGGGGGAAGATGGTCACCACGTCGTCGCCGCCGCGGTCACCGTCCAGCGGGGCGCCGAGCAGGTTCATGTAGTGCGCCCAGTTCCAGTACGGGCCCGGGTCGTAGTGCTCGCCGCCCGCCTGCTCCGGCTTGTCGGCGCTGACCTCGTCGTGGCCCACGACGTGCTCGCGGTCCAGCGGGATGTCGTACTTGTCCGCGAGGTACTTCACCAGTTCGGCCGAGGAGCGGTACATCTGCTCGGTGTACCAGGTGCCGCCCTCGGCGGCCCAGCCCTCGTGCTCGATGCCGATGGAGCGGATGTTGCGGTCCCAGCTGCCCGCGTGCCACGCCATGTCCTTGGTGGGCACCATCTGCGTGACCTGGCCGTCGGAGGAGCGGATCACGTAGTGCGAGGCCGCCCCGTGCGCCGGGTTCTGGAACGTCGAGATCGTCGACTGGTACGAGGTTTCGGTGTCGTGGAGGACGATCGAGCTGATCCGGACGTCCGCCGGGCGGTTCGCCGTGTCGTAGTTGCCGTAGCCGCCGGTGGGGTCCTCCGGGTCGGTGGGTGCGTAGGCGGCCGGGATGTAGCGGCAGTCCAGCTCGGCCGGGCACTCCGGTTCGGGCCCGCTCCGCGCGGCGACGTCGGCCAGGTTGGTGCGGGACAGGTCGCGGTCCGGCACCACCTCCGGGATCTCGGCGAAGCCGACCTGCTGCCCGGCCGAGGTGGTGCGGCTGCGACCGCGGTCGAGCACCTCGTAGACGGAGTCGGCGAAGGACCGCGCGCCGCTGGCCTGCGGGCTGCCGCTGAGCTCGGCGATGGCGGGGTACCAGCCGCCGAGCGTGTTCGGCAGCTCACCGCCGTTGAGGTGCTTGGCGCGCTCGGCCAGCAGCGCGGCACCGGCCCGGATGTTCTGCTGCGGGTCGCGCTTGAGCTGCTCCGGCGGCAGGTCCACGAGTTCAGCGGCCTCCACCAGCGTGTGCAGGGTGGGGTGGTCGGCGAGCTTGCGCAGCCTCGGGTTCTCGCGGCGCAGCGCCTCGAAGTCGACCTCGGTGAGGTGCATCGGGCCGTAGCCGCCCGCCTTGCTCTGCTCGCCGCGGTGGTCCTCCCACCTGGTGAGCTGGTAGGAGGTGGCCAGCAGCAGGGGCGCCGGGACGCCGAACTCGGCGGCGGCCGACTCGAAGGCCTGTTGCTCGGAAGTGCCGGGATCTCCCGGGGCACTGGAGGAGGGCTGGGCTGCGCCGGTCAGCAGCCCCGTGGCGGCGACCACGACCACGGCAGCCCGCACCCAGTGGGGCTTCCTGGCATTCACGTTTTGGCACCTCGCAACGGCGTTGGACGGTCTTCGCGAGCTCCTGCGCGCCTGCGCAGCTGACCGGAATCTGCCAGGAGCTGGCCCGCCGAGCGGCGGCCGGAACGCCGGGTGGGGAGATCCCTCGTGAACGCCCACCCCGCCGGAGTCCGCACCGTGCCGGGGTTCGCCGGGCATGCCTGGACCATGGTTCCCCGCTCGGAAATCCTGGTTCCCGGCACTCCTCGACGAACCTGGGCACCACGCCCGCTTCCCACCGCCTGCAGCGAGATCGGCCCACGCGGTCCGCACCGTCCCGGGTGTGGGAGTGGTGCGCGCCGGACGACCCGATCACACGCCAACGGGGTCCGCGCCCGCCATGCTGCTCGCCGGCCCGGTCTGGTTGGTCAGCTCGGTCGTGCTTCGCGATCATCGCGGTGCTGCGGGTGCGCAGGCGCCGGCCTGCGCTGACCCCCGCGCGGGTGCCGTGAGCGGTTCGCCGGGGACGCCGGGCGGCTGGATATGGGTCGGGGCGAACCTTCAGGGGAGGACGAACTGGTGGAGGGTGACGGGAGTGGTGTTGGCGGCGGTGATGGTCGCTGTCCGGGTGCCCATCCCGCCGCTGGGTTTCAGGTCGAAGCGGAGCAGAAGCCCAGTTCGGTCGGTGGGGAACTCGTAGACGAGGTCGGCACCACTGGAGCGGACCGAGGCCGGTTCGGGAGTCGTCGCCTGCACCTGGTTGGCGGCGAGGTAGGACTGGGTGATGCGCACTTCGACCTGTCGTTGCTCCGGGTCTGGGGCTGGCACGGCGATCACGAGCTCGGACTGCCCCTGGTTGCGCACGAAACGGTCGTAGGACACGGCGAGGCGGCCGTCGGCGCTGACCGCCTCGGACTCGCTCAGCACGCCGTTGCCGAGCAGGCCCAGCAGGGCTGTGGCCACGACCGCGACCAGCAGCGACCAACCCGCTAGCGCCGCGTGCCACTTCCACCGCTGGTGGCGCGGGTCCTCGCCGATCGTGCGCACCGCCTCGGACCGCTCGCTCACTCCCACCTCCCTGGCCGGTACCCGCTGCCCACCGGGTTCCCGCGCGCGCCGGGTCACAACCAGGCGTTCGACAGCAGCGCGGATCTTCGGCGGGCGTGAGCGGTGACCGCCCTGGGAATCCCGTTGCCAGGCGTCACCTTCGACGAGCGCAGGAGTGGATCACCTTGGACAGCGTTCTGCGGGCAGCTGTGGTGTACCTGGTCGTGCTCGTGCTCTTCCGCATCACCGGGAAGCGGACCCTCGCCCAGGTCACCACGATGGACCTCGTGCTGCTGCTGATCATCAGCGAGGCCACCCAGCAGGCGCTGCTGGGCGACGACTACTCGGTGACCAACGCGGCGGTCGTGATCACCACGCTCGTCCTCCTCGACCGGGCCTTCGACGTGCTCAAGTTCCGGTACAAGACCGTTTCGCGGCTGACCGAAGGGCTGCCGCTGGTCCTGGTCGAGCACGGCGAGCCGCTGCACGACCGGTTGCGCAAGGAGCAGATCAGCACCGACGACATCCTCGCGAGCGCGCGCAAGGACCAGGGCCTGCTGCGGATGGAGCAGATCGACTTCGCGGTGCTCGAACGCTCCGGCGGCATCAGCATCATCCCCGCCCGGGAACCCGACCAGCGGGAGCGCCCGGGGTGAGGTCCACGCCGCTGGGGCGCGCGGGGTTTCGCGGGGCCGGGGGCGGGCAATTCCTCGTGGAGTCAACCAGCCAGGACGGGAGCACAGCGATGGCTACTGAGCACACCCCAGCGGATGACATCGTTTACGACCTGGTCAGCGTGCAGTACCACGCGTTGCAGGGCGCGGAGAACAACGACCGGTTCCAGAAGGACGCCCACGACCACGACGACGTGCGGGAGTTCTTCGCCGAAGTCGCCAAGCAGGACGCCTGGCGGGCCCAGCGCTGCCACGAGCTGCTGGCCAACCTCACCGGCAGCGGCCGGGGGTTGAGCTCCAGCTGATCCTGGGCTCCGGCGGGCAGCCACGGTGGTCGCCGTGGCTGCCCGAACCGGTGCTACCGGTCCCCGAGGGCCCGGACGGTGTCCACCCGCTTGCGGACGCAGAACCAGCCGACCACCAGGGCTGCGGCCAGCAGCGGGACGCACAGCAGCGTCACCCGGCCCGCCGGGACGTCGAACCACATCAGGACCACCACCGCCAGCAGGAACGCGATGGTGACGAACTGGGTCACCGGTGAGCCGGGCAGGCGGTAGAGCGGCCGGGCGACCTCACCGGCCTGCGCCTTGCGCACGAACACCAGGTGGCAGAGCATGATCATGCTCCAGGTGGTGATGATCGCGACCGCGGCGAAGTTCAGCACGATCTCGAACGCGGCGGCGGGCACCACGTAGTTCAGCCCCACCCCGAGCACGCAGACCGCCGCGGTGAGCAGAATCCCGCCGTAGGGCACCTGGTTCCGGTTCATCAGGCCGGTGAACTTCGGCGCCGAACCAGCGGCCGCCATCGACCGCAGGATGCGACCGGTGGAGTACAGCCCCGAGTTGAGGCTGGACATCGCGGCGGTGAGCACCACCAGGTTCATCACGTCGCCCGCCGCCGGGACGCCCAGCTGGGACAGGACCGTGACGAACGGGCTCTGCCCCTCCTGGTACTGGTTCCACGGCAGCAGCATGGACAGCAGGACCACCGAACCGACGTAGAAGATGCCGATCCGCCACATGATCGAGTTGATCGCCTTCGGCATCACCTTGGCGGGCTCCTCGGTCTCCCCCGCCGCGACGCCGACGAGCTCGACCGCTGCGTAGGCGAAGACCACGCCCTGGATCACCAGCACCAGCGGTACCAGGCCGTTGGGCAGGATGCCGCCGTTGTCGAGCAGCAGCGCCGGGCTGGGCGTCGAGCCGCCGATCGGGGTCCCCATGACCAGCAACCCGATGCCCACCAACATGAAGGTGACCAGCGCACCGACCTTGATGATGGCGAACCAGAACTCCATCTCGCCGAACAGCTTCACCGACACCAGGTTCAGCGCCAGCACCACCACCAGCGCCACCAAGGCCAGCACCCACTGCGGGACGGCGGTGAACAGGCTCCAGTAGTGCGCGTACAGGGCGATGGCGGTGATGTCGGCGATCCCGGTGGTGGCCCAGTTCAGGAAGTACATCCACCCAGCGACGAAAGCGCCCTTCTCGCCCAGGAACTCGCGGGCGTAGGACACGAACGCTCCGGAGGAGGGCCGGTGCAGGATGAGCTCGCCCAGCGCCCGCACCACGAAGAACGCGAACACGCCGCAGACGCCGTAGGCGATCGCCAACGCCGGACCGGCCTGCGCCAGCCGCCCACCGGCGCCCAGGAACAGGCCGGTGCCGATCGCGCCGCCGATCGCGATCATGTTGATGTGCCGTGCTTTCAGGGCCTTGCTGTACCCGGCGTCGCCGGCGTCGACGTGCTGCGGCGGGGCCGCTGCGCGCTCACCCTGGATGGTTCCGTCAGTCACAAGTATCTTCTCTCGTTCCCGTGCCAAGTTCGCGCCAGATCGCGCGCGGGAGATCCCGTGGAGGGGTGCCGCCCGACGGCGGACGACGAGTCATGGTTCGACCTGGGCCCACACCGGTCAAGGCACCGCGAACGATGTTGGGATCTAAGGGCAGATTCCGCGACGCGGTGAGGCACCAGGGACAGCGCGACCGCTCGGATGAGCGTTGCTCGCAGCGGAGAACCGCAGGACATGCCGACCTGGCAACGACATCGCTGTGCAGATCCCGCACCGATGAGCGCACTCGAGCCACATCGGACGGCGGTGGTGTCGTGCCCTCGGAGCTGTCCAGACCGGAGAACGACATCTTGACAACGGCATCAGCCGTCACGCGCTGATCGCGGAGGAACTCGGGAAGATTTCAGTAGAAGTGGGCGTCTGATCCCCACTGGGACCTCACCAGAACCCGCTTCCGGCCACTCACCCGACGTTACAGTTTCAACTGAAACTGTAACGTCGGGTGAGTGGCGACGCGTCGTCGGGCGAGTGGGGGACGGTCACAGTTTCCATTGGAACTGCGGAGTTCCGGCGTGTCGGGTGCCCGACATGCCGTTGGTGCGCCGGGCTGATTTCACTGCGATCAGCTCAGTGGAATCGCTCAGTCCGGGATGAACACCCCGCCGGGTTCCGTTGACCAGGTGCTCCACGGGCCTGCGGCCGGGTTCTCCTGGTGGGCCTCCTCCATGCCGCCGCGCTTGCCGATCGCGAAGACGACCAACTCATCCAGCGCGTCCTTGGTCACCGCCGTCAGCTCAGCGGTGTTGCCGCCGATGGAGACCCACTTGTTCAGGCCGTGCCTGAGCGCCTCCACACCCCAGGTGTGCTCCACCGCGCCCCGGGGCGTGGCGGCGAAGACCACCACCGTGCCCCTGGCGTCCAGGACTGCCAGCGGTGGTCCCGCCACGTCGCCACCGGCGCTGTGCCAGCCCGCCCAACCGGCTCCCGGGTTCGTCTCCGCGTTGTGCTGCAGCGATCCGTCCGCCCCTCGGGCGAAGACCTGCAGCCGCCCGTCGCGGTCGACGACGACCGACGGGGACGTGGTCAGGCTGCCACCCAGGTCCGTGGGCTCGCTCCAGGTGCCAAGCCCGGTCTGCGACAGCACCGCCATCCGGCCGTCCGCGCCGACCGCGAAGACGCGGAGCACGCCCCGGGGGTCGCGGTGGATCGCCGGGTCGGTCGATGAGTGGGCGGCCAGGTCGCGCCAGTCGCTCCAGGTCTCGCCCGCGGGCTCGGTCTGGTGGCTCTCCCACAGGGTGCCGTCGGCGGACCGGGCGACGACCGCAAGGCGGCCTCGCGCGTCCTGGACCGCGGCGGGCCTGCCCGTGAGGTCCGGCCCGCCCAGCTCGCGCCACGGCGCTGCCGCAGCCGTCGGGCTGACGTCAGGCGACATCCACAGCGCGCCGTCGGTGCCGACGAAGAACGCCGCCAGGCGGCCGAAGGCGTCGGTCACCGCCACCGGGTCCCCGGCGGCGCTCCCACCGAGGTTGACCCAGCCGTGGTCGGGTTCGATCGGCGAGGAGCTGTGGAGGTGGCGCAGCACCGAGCCGTCCTGGGCCCTGGCGAACAGGACCACGTCGCGGTCACCGGTCAGCTGCACCGCTGCGGCGGGCTGCGCGGAGACCTGCGCCTGCTGCAGCGTCGAGCTGCCCTCCGGTGGGGCGTCACCGGTGCCCGGGACCTGGCTGAACACGATCAGCGGCGTCGCGATCAGCACCAGGCCGAGGACTCCCGCCACCAGCGAGGAGCGCTGGTCGTCGCGGCGCTGCGGAATCCTCCGCATCGGCGTGGTCGGGTACTCGTCGTCCACGCGCACCGGTGTCCCACCGGGCCTGGGCGGGACGCCGCCGCTGACGGCGCCCCGTGGTTGATCACCCTTCGAGAACGGACGCAATGCGCACCCCCGTGCCGTGTCAGTGCCCCAGCTGCCGAAGAACGTCGACCTCTCAGGGACCAGTGGCACCTGCCGCGCGGATCGGGAAGCGGGCCTCGAAGCAGCACCCTCCCGGGACGTTGTGCACCGACACCCGTCCGCCGTGGGCCTGCACGAGCCCCTGCACGATGGACAGGCCCAGGCCACCGCCGCGCGTCGACCTGGTGCTCGGCTGGTCGCCGCGCCAGCCCATGTCGAACACCGAACCGAGGTCGGCGACCGGGATGCCGCCGCACTCGTCGGTGACCGACACCACGGCCCACCCCGGGGTGGCGTGCACGTCGACCGTCACCGTCGAGCCCTCCGGGGCGTAGCGGATCGCGTTGGCCAGCAGGTTGTTGAACACCCGGGTGGCCGCGCGGTCGTCCACTGTGGCCACGACGGGCTGGATGGTGCGGGCCCGCAGCGTGATGCCGCGGCTGGCCGCCAGCACGTCGAGCGCGGCGACCTCGTCGCTCACCAGGTCGTCCAGCACCACCTCGCGCGGGGACAGCCGCAGGGTCCCGGACTGGATCCGGGACAGCTCGAACAGGTCGTCCACCATCTCCGACAGGACCTGGGTGTCGGAGCGGATCTTCCGGCAGTAGTCGGCCAGGTCGTCCACCACGCCGTCCTCGATGGACTCCACCACGGCGCGCAGCCGGGCCAGCGGGCTGCGCAGGTCGTGCGAGATCCACGCGACCAGCCGCCGCCGGGACGCGTCGAGGGCCTGCTCCCGCCGCCGCGACTCGGCCAGCTTGTCGCTGGTGCGCTGCAGCTCCCAGGCGAGGTCGGCGAACTCGGCGCTCGGCAGGTCCTCCGGCTGCTGGAAGCGCCGCTGCTGCCCGAACGACCGGGTCGCCTCGGCCAGCTGCCGGCTGCCGCGCATCACCGCGCGGCCGAGCAGCAGGCCGACCACGACGGCCACCGCCCCGGCGACGAGGTTGACCACCAGGTCCACCCCGGCTGGCAGCTGCGCCGACCGCGCCACCAGCATCACGGTGACCGTGCTGGTGTTGATCGCGCAGACGGTGATCACGATCACCGCCACCAGCGAGTACCCCACCGGGTAGTGGCGGAGCAGCCGCAGCACCACGAGGCCGAGCAGGCCCACGCCGACCGACTCGCACACCGCGATCAGCACCACCAGCAGCGGACTCATCAGTCCTCACCACCTGCCCCGGCGGACCGGTGGTGGCCCGCGACGACCAGTGGCCGCGGCCCGGTCGCGCGCGCTTGGCGATCCGTGCCCCGGTCAGCCTGTGCCATGCTTCGAACCCGCTCCTCACCGATGATCTGCCCTCACACTAATGGGAATCATCGGGACGAGTGCAGGCGGCTGCGCTCAGCAACCCCGCCGCTCGGCGACGAGATCGGCCCTGACCTCGCACGACGTCCGGCGGGCTCCGTCTTGGACGCGCACCGCTCCGGGCACCGCGGGCCTCGCCCTCCCCGCCGGGCGGGACCACACCGGGTCACCGGCGGTCACGCGGTGGAGTGCCGTCCTCACCGGTAGCGGATCACGTGCAGCGCCATCGGGTCCTGGTCGAAGGTGGGGTAGCCGTCCTCGGCGAGCGAGTCGATGAGCCGCACCCCGCCGCCCTCGTTGACCGCGACCAACAGGTTGCCCACCGTCTCCCGGCCCCGGGCGTCTCGGCGGCGCACCCACACCAGGGCCCGGGTCTCCGACGGCCCGTCGGAGACCTCCGTGAAGACGGCGGCCCAGTTGCGGTGCTCGGTGGAGCTCAGCGGCTCGCCCAGCTCCCGGATCGTCGGTTCGTACCACGCGGCGGCCGCGGGTGACGGCGGCGCGGACAACCCGTCGCGGCGCGCGTTCCAGTCGGCCAGGTAGGACCACGGGTCGTTGTTCGGCAGCCCGAACGGCGCCTCGCCCTCGTCCTTGGGCACCACCAGAGCCGCGTCGAGCATCTGGTCGTGCCAGTCGCCGGTCTCCTGGAAGCGCTGCGTGGTGCAGGCGAACAGCCAGCCGCGCTCGGTCTCGTCCGCCTCGCCGGGGTCCACCACGACGACCGGCTCCTGGTAGGTGTGCGCCAACCAGCTGTTCGCCTTCTCCAGCGCTGCGGGCAGGTCCGGGGCCGCCAGCTCCCAGGGCAGCCGGAGGTTCGACGGCTCGGCGACGATCGGGCGGTGGAAGCGGGCGACCACGAGCTGGTCGATCTCGTCGTCGTCCAGCCGGGCCAGCGCTCCCCGCTGCCCGTCGAGGAAGACCGCGCGCCCCTCGTCGTGGAACCCGTACAGCAGGTGGCCGGTGAGCTCGACGCCGCCGACCTGCCGCCGCAGCCACACCGCGGTGCGCGTGCCCGGGCCGCCCTCCACCAGCGTGGACGCCACGTCGTCCCAGGTCGAGCAGGTGTAGACGTCGGCGCCCGGGAAGTGCGCGGCGACCATCCGGTCCCACCAGCCCGGTGCCTCGTCCAGCGGCGCCCACGGCAGTGCCGTGGCCGCCTGGTGGTCCACCGCGGCGTCCGTGGCGATCAGGCACCCGCGCGCGTTGACGCGCCAGCGCCAAGGCTCGACGCCGCCCGCTCCGGGGGAACGCGCCGCGTTGAGCTCCTCGTCCAGCGGATCGGCGTTGGCGACCGGGAACGGTTCCCCGCCGTCCTTGGGCACCGCGATGGTGGCCGCCAGCAGCGGCCCGGCGGAACCGTCCGCGTAGTGGCACCCGAACAACTGGGTCAGCGCACCGTCGACCAGCGGTTGGTCGTCGGTGAGGGTGACCAGACCCCCGTACGTGCGGTCCAGCCACTCCGCGCCCCGGCGGGCGAGGTCGTTGCTCATCGTCACCTCGGTCACTCTCGTGCATTGGCTCGCTGGCCTCCGCGAACCGCGGTCGGCACGACCATCGTTGGCCCACCGCCGCCATGCCGGTACCCGCGCGGACCGCCTCGCGGGGAAACCCCCACCACCGGCCGCGACGAGTCGTGCGGCTCCGGTTCCAGGGCGGGGCTCGCCAGCGAGTCGTCGAGCTCCGCTGCGGCTGATGGCACACCACTCGACGAGGTGGGCGGGTCACCGTCGTCCCGGGCTCGTGGCTCCGCTCCGCGGGACGAGCACCGGTGAGTCGGCCTAGGCCTGGGTCCGCCGGGGCGGCGCCGCCGTGTAGTCCTCGACGAGCTCGCCCGCCTCGTCCCACCGCTGGGTCCGGAGCACGTCCCCGAACTCGTTGAACTGGTCGTACCGCGCGAGCTGCCCGGAGGGGTACCACTCGCGCCACTCCCCGACTGCTCGGCCGTGGTCGCACTGCCCTTCGGACTGCTTGGTCCCGTCGGGGTACCACTCGAACTGCGGCCCGTGCTCGATGCCGTCCTGGTAGCTGGACAGCTCGACCACGGTCCCGTCGGCCGCGTGGTCGACGACCTCGCCGGTGAAGGGGACTCCCCGGAAGGACGTGATCATCCGGTCGTCCATGGAGGTGTCCGCCCGGTTGACGCGCATCTCGTTCACCAGTGCCCTCGTCGTCGCTCTCACAGGCCGGCGTCGGTCTCGAAGGAGTGCTTGTTGTCAGGGTATCGGTAGTCCCTCGGGCTGTAGGAGAAGCGCCCCGAGTAGCTGGGCACGCCGCGCAGCACGGTGTCGCAGTTCGCGCAGGCTGCCGCTGGCCCACCGACGCCCAGGGCGGAGCCCTTCCCGATCCAGCGCGGATCGATTCGCATCTCCGCAAGGGCTTCCCCGGTCGGCGGCGCCCCGCCCGCCTCGCGCGCGAGGCGCTCACGCTCCCAGAGCAACTCTTTGGTGGCCTTGACCTCGGCGTGGCGCAGCGGATCGTCGTGGTGCGCCCGCCCGTCCTGGACGAGGTCGGCGCCCTGCCACTGGTACAGGGTGGTCTCGGACTCCTTCACCGGGTACTGCCAGTGCCCGAGGTCCTCGAGGTTCTTCCGCAGGACCGGGTGGACGTCCTCCGGCTTCACGAGGTCGTTGGGGCGCCCGTTGACGCCTTCGGTGATCGTCCCGGTGCGCAGGTCGATCGCCGCCGCCGAGCACGGTCCGTCCTTCTTCCCAGTGCCAGTGGCGATCACCTGCGCTCGCCGCGCCGAGAGCTCCTGCACGTACTCCTTGACCGGGACGTACTTGCCCCCCGCGTTCTTGACGTGGGTGATGAGCCCCTTCGCGTTCCGCGTGACCCGTTCCTCCGGCAACGTCTCCAGGTGCGCGCCGCGCCTGCGGTCCGCCGGGGGCCCGTCCGGAACGTGCTCCGGCGGCCTCCCGGGGTCGTGCACCGGCGTGGCGGAGAGGTCTAGCGGCGTCTCCGACGGCTGGTCGGCGGCCGGGGGCTTGTAGTGCTCCCGCTCCGGGGGACTCCCCGACGCGTCGGGGTTGCCGCCCTCTGGCCCCGACCAGGAGGTCGGGGTCGAGCGCGACGCCCCGCATCGGCTCCGCGCCGTGCGGTGAGGGCTGGAAGCCGATCACGTTGTGCCGCCCGACGTCGGGGATGGTTCCCCGCTGCGGGTCCAAAAACCGGACCTTGCCGTCCGCCCCCCGCTCGACCAGCGCCGCGTGCAGCACCCGGGGCGAGCCGGGGCGGCTCAGGAACACCCGGCCCGACGCGCCTGGGCGCTGGGCCGTCATGTGCGCGACGACCCGGTCGTAGCCAGCCCGCACCTTGGGCCCAACAGGTCTGGGCCCCCGAGGTCCGCCCGGTCCAGGTGAGCCCAACCCTGATCGGTGAGGACGCCACAGCGGTGGGCGCGGCCTCACTGGTGCTCGACCACGCCTACTCACCCCGGGTGGCAACACTCCTCGGGCCGGGAGAACCGCAGTGCTGAGCGGGAGTTCTACACGCCCGGTGTGCTGGGCCCACCGCTGAACTTGCGCCACGTGCCGCCGTTCAGCACACCGTGGTGGCCGAGGCGGTGGGTGACGTCCGTTTCGGTCGATGCGTAGACCGGCTGCGGACGCCCGAACCGCTCGGACTCCGTCCGCTGGAAGTCGTGCGCCGCGCCGCCCGGGCCGTCGATCTTGCCCGCGGAGCACGCCATCAGGTGGTAAGAGCTGACCGGCTTGCCCGACAACCGCTCGTTCTCAGCGACCGCGGACTGGAACACCGCGGAGTCGTTGATGACCTTGGCGAAGGTCTTCCCCTCGACGGACAGGACCTCGCCGCTGTCCGTGGTGATCTCGAACGAATCCGGCTTGGCGTGGGCGTTGAGGTAGAACGGTTCATCCTCGAACTTCTTCGCCCACTCCATCTTCGCGTTCTGGGGCGCGGCCCCGTTGGGGGTGGGGACCGTCGTCCCCGGCGGGTACAACCGCGTGTACTGGCGGGTGACCTCGTTGCCCGTCTTCGCGAAGGACTGCAGGTTGGCCAGTTCCTCCGGCTTCGTCTGGAACGTCACACCGATCGGTCTGTCGTTCCAGTCCTTCAAGGCGGTGGCCTGCACCCGGTCCCGCTTGAAGTAGACCAGCTTGCCGTTCTTGTCCACCCCTGCCGAATAGCTCGCGTCCGGACTCCCCAGAGCAGCCTTCCAGCCGGACACCACCGACGGCGACTTGTCGCTGTTGGCCGAGTGGCTGGTCGGCGGGCTGTCGTCCCCGGCGTTGGTGAACAAGCTGTTCGTGCTCTGCGTCGGGGGTTCCCCCGCCGGGTCGGGGCTGCCGACCAGGAGGTCGGGGTCGAGCGGGACACCCTGCATCGGCTCCGCGCCGTGCTGCGGTGACGGTTGGAAGCCGATCACGTTGTGCCGACCCACGTCAGGGATGGTTCCCCGCTGCGGGTCCACGAACCGGACCTTGCCGTCCGCTCCTTTCTCGACCAGCGCCGCGTGCAACACCCGGGGCGCGCCCGGGCGGCTCAGGAACACCCGGCCGAGAGCACCCGGGGGCTGGCCCGCCATGTGCGCGACGACCCTGTCGTAGCCTGCCCGCACCTTGGGGCCACCGGCGATCGACCGGACTGCGGTCAGATCGCCCGCGCCCGCCGCCACGGTCGTGCCCGTCGCCAGCGTCCGTTCCGCCGCGATCACCGACGGCACGCAGTTCACCACGTGCCCCGGCTCGCGCTGCGCGTACCGGTGGGCGTTCACCGCCGCCAGCTGCGGGAAGCGGGAGCGGAAGTACGCCGCGGCGACGACCTCGTCACCGCCGAAGCTCGCCACGGTGATGGAGAGCTCGGACGGTTCCGTGACGTGCTCGCTGTACTGAGGACCGGGTGCCACCAGGGCGTCGTACCCTGGCGGCGCCTCGTTCTCCGGCTCCACCACCGCTCCCGTGCGCTGGCGGTGCAGGCCGAGGTGTTCGTCGGTGAACCTGCCGACCTCCTGGCCGAACTTCCGCACGAGGTCCTGTCGCGTCACCCGGAGACCCGCGTCCGACGCCTCGGCGACGTGGTGGTTCGCCGCCCTGCGGACGACGTCCACCGCGTCGTAGGGCGAAAACCCGTACTCCTGCGCCAGCTCCGCGGGAGTCCGCGGCTCCATCCGGTCCGCGGCCTCGCGCACGTCGGCCTCGGCGGCCGCGACGAGCCGATCCCGCACCAACAGTTCGCTCATCCCGTGCCGCTGGGTGCGCTTCACCAGGTCCGGCAGCACGATCCGGCCGGTCCTCGCCCGCAGCTTCGCGCTCTCCTCCGCCACGACCGCGCGCGCGACCAGCGGGGGGTCGAGGCGGTACTTGCTGGCCAGGTCGTGGACCGTGCCACTGCTGCCGCGCAGGTCTTCCCGCACCACGTCGGTGATCCGGTCGAAGCCCCAGCGGTCGGGCAGGAAGAACATCTTCGCCAGTTCTTCCCCGCCCAGCGGGTGGCCGCGCTCCAGCGCCGCACGCACTTCGGCGCGGGCCGCCGCGTTGACCGCGGCCAAGGCCCGCTCGCGGTTCACCCCGAACTGCTCGGCCTCCAACGCCAGCTGATCGGCCGTGAACCGGAGCGGTCCGCTGGGCGGCTGGACCCCGTACGAGCGCAACCTGTTGACGAAGGCCGCTTCAGCGCTGCTGGGTCGACCGACCAAGCGCCCCAGCCTGCTCGCACCACTCCGGGGCGGTGCGCCGACGCGGGTGCCGCGAGCAAGGGGTTCGCCCTGCATCGGCGTCGAACCGAGCCTCGGGAGGGGCACGTACCCGACCACGTCCTGCGGTCCGACCTCGGGGAGGACTCCGCGCTGCGGGTCGGCGAAGACGACGTTTCCACCGGGTTCCCGGCGAACGAGAACGGCATGCACCAGTCCGTTCTCACCGGACAGGAGCGCACCCGCGTCCGCACGCTGACCGCGCATGTGCGCCACCACGTCATCGCGCGACGCGCGCACGGCCTGTCCCGGCCGCGCGCCGAGGCGGCGCTCCAAATCCTCGATCGGCATCGGATCACCGGCGTCGGCCGTCACCAGCTCACCGGTGGCCAGCGTCCGCTCCGCCGCGACGATCGACTGGCCGCAGTTCTGCGTGTGCCCTTCTCGGCGCTGCGAGTACTTCTCCGCGTTCACCCCCGACAGCTCCGGGAACCGGGTGCGGAAGTCCATCCGGGCAAGGGCCTCACCCGTGCTGGGGTTCACGGGCGTGATCGGATCCCAGAGCTCCGAGTCCGTTTCACTGCCCACAGTGGACGCGCTGGGGTTCGGCAGCGCGTAGAACGCCGTCCCGGCGGGCGGTGCCGCAGGCGGGTTGACGGGCACCCATCCACCGAGGACGGATTCGCCGTCGGAATCGTCCAGCACATTGCGCGCATCACGCACCTGGCGCCGGGCTTCGTCGCTGCCCATGTCGAACAGGGCCTGGAGATTGGCGGCGGCTTCCCGATCGTCCGCGCCGGTCTGGCGGAGCTGACGCGCGATGGCAGGCGCCGCAGCCCGGATCTCGGACCTGGCCGCCTCGGGGCTGATCCGGTACCGCTTGGCGAGCACCTCCGGTGGGAGCGGTCGGCGATCCCGCACCGCATCCCGCACCGCGCGGCCTGCCGCGGCCGCGAGCCGACCGGGCGCCCACCCACCGGGTATGCCGTACCTCGCGGCCAGTTGCGCCGCGCTGAACGGCCTCCCCACGGCGGCAGCGCTCGTCACATCGGCGAGCGCGGAGTCGTTGACGAACTTGCGGAAGTCCGTGGCGTTGAGGCCGTATTTGCCCGCCATGGCAGCGAACGTCCACGCACGACGGTTCCTCGCAGCTCCCAGCACATCGGCGAGCGCGACCTGCTGGATCAGGCGGCGGCTCGCCGCTTCCGACATCCGACTGCTGGTGAACAGGGCGTGGCCGGGGTGCAGCGGCCGACCGAGGTCAGCTGCCCTGCGCACCACGTCGCCCAGCAACCCCGCAACGCGTCCGCGGTTGGGGTCGAGGTCGAACAGCTCGGGCAGGGGGGCGACCATGCTGATGTCCGCGACGTCGAGGACGTGGTCGAGCGCAGTTGCCTCGATGCGTCCCGCCGCCCACTCGGTGCTCCGCCCGTACCGGGCAGCCAGCCCACCAGCGGTCACGCGCCGGAGCACGTCCGCACCCGCGCGGACGTCTTCGCCGGCGAGGGCATCGACGTGCCTGCCGATCGTCGCTGGGTCGACCCCGCCCCTCGTCAGCAACTCGCCCACCTCGGAGCCAACGCTCCCCCGGGAGGTGGACACCGCGGCGAAGGCAGCACCCACCACCTGCCGCTGCGCCAGCTCAGCGCTGATGCCGTACTTGGCCGCGAGCTCCCCTGCGGTGCGGTGGTTCCACCGGCCCACCGACTCCTGCGCTTCGGCGCGCACCGCCGCTGTGATGCGGTCGGCGGCCCAGCGCTTGGAAGGGCCGAACTTCTTGGCGAGGCTCTCCGCGGTGAGCGGGCGACCGTTGTTCGCGGCCGCGCGCACCTCGGCATCCACGAACGCCGCGATCCGCTCGGCTGCCTCCCGGTGCGGCACGCCGAACCAGTCCGCCAGCTCCTCGGGAATGGCGTGCGGGGTGCGGCCCAGGTCCGGGTAGTGCTGCGTGAAGTTGGTGGCGGTGCGGGCCATGGCTTCGGTGATCAGCCGCGGGGCGTCGGCCGCAGCGACGCCGAAGCGCTCGACCAGCTCACCGGCCGTCATCGGCGAGCCTTCGTCCGCCCGCGCCTGCACCTCCACCACGGCGGCGGCCTCGATCAGCACCCGGGCCTGCGCCTCGTCGACGCCGAGCGCTCTGCCGAGGGCTTCGGGAGTGATCGGTCCCCGGGCCCGGACCCGTTGGACCGCCATCGAGGCGACCGCCTGCCGGGCCACCCGCTCACCGAAGCGGCGGGCCAGCGCAGCGACGTCCGGCACCCGGCCGCTGTCCAGGTGCAGCTCCACCGCCAGGTGCGCTTCGAAGTACGCGTCCGAGGTCCGGCCCGCGAAGTGGTCGTCGAGCGCGTCCCGCATGGCCTCGGCCTGGCCCCGGTCACCGCGGCCGAACACGCGACGTCCCAGGCGCTTGCGCAGCGACCCCTCCCCGGCCGGTGCGCCGACCGGCAGTGCTGCGTCCAACTGCTCGCCCGGCATCGGCGTGGAGCCGAGGCTGGGAAGCGGCAGGTACCCGAGCACGTTGTGCGGCCCGACCGGAGGGGTGGTCCCCCGGTGCGGGTCGGCGAAGACGATGCGACCGCTGGAGTCCCGCTGCGCGAGGACGGCGTGCGCCATGCCGTCCGCCCCGCGCACCAGCACACCCGCCCACGTGCCGACTCCGTGCCCGCGCAGGTGCGCGACGACATCGCCGAACTGCGCCTGCACCACGTGCCCCTGCACATCGAGTCGCT
Source organism: Saccharopolyspora sp. NPDC000359 (assembly GCF_040300525.1). Lineage (NCBI taxonomy): Bacteria > Bacillati > Actinomycetota > Actinomycetes > Pseudonocardiales > Pseudonocardiaceae > Saccharopolyspora > Saccharopolyspora sp. NPDC000359. The sequence continues at coordinate 104,761 of NZ_JBEPDU010000012.1, forward strand.
CCGCCAGCTCCCCGAGCGGCACCGGCCCACCGGCGAGGGCTTCCACCACCAGATCACCCGACGCGGGGTGCAGCGTCTGCTCGGCCGCGATCAGCGCCTCCGCGCAGTTCCTGGTGCGTCCTTCGACGCGGTGCGCGTACTGCTGCGCGTTCACCCCCGCGAGATCGGGGAACCGCTCCCGGAAGAACCTCGCCGCCAGGGCGTCGTCCCCGCCGAAGCTCTCCGCGGTGATCACCGAGTCCGACGCGGCGGCCTCGTCGTACGCGGGCAGGACCGCTGGCTGGTCACCTCGGACGACGTCCTCGTACTGCGGCAGCGGCGGCGGTGGCGAGTACAGCGGGAGCGGGCCGAGCTCGTCGTTGTGCCGCTGGACGATGTCGTCGACTTCCTCGTCGGTGTACTGCGTCTCGCGACTGACCTGGACGGCACCGTCCGCGTCGACGCTCAACCAACCGCCGTTGTGCTCGACGGTGGGCCAGCGCAGGGACCGCCGTTCGTCCGTGCGCGCGAGGTGCACCGGCCGCGCTCCGAAGTGGACGGTGATCGGGTCGCCGGTGGCGCGCGCCGCGCGGGCGAACGCGGTCTCCGGCCGCGACTCGGCCGGTCCGGTGCCGTTGGTGAGCAGGACCAGGTCGGAGTCCGGGTTGTGGGCGCGGAGCCTGCGGAACTGGGCGACGTCGTTGAGCAGCCGGTGGAAGGTCTCCGGGGAGACCAGGGCCGTGCGCACCGCGCCGTCGCTGCGCAGCTGGATGCGGAACTTGCCGCCCACGACGTCGACCTTCACCCAGATCGGGCGGGCGGCCCAGGGGGCCGGGGCGAGCCGGGTGTCGGTGGCGCTGGACATCCCGGGATCGGGGCGCTGCTCGGTGGGCGTGGTGCGGGCCACCAGCTCGACCGACTCGAAGGTGGCGTCCCACGCGGCGAGCTCGTCGGTGGTCTCGCTCGGACCGAAGTTCAGCAGGTTCGCCTGCCGCCGCGCGTTGAGCGACACACTGGCCCGAACATCCGGCGCGGAGAACTCGAACCGCGCACCGGTTTCCGCGTCGACCGCGGCCAGGGGTTCGGCACCCGGATTACCCCCGGCGAGCGCGGCCTCCGCCTCGCGGACCCGGCGCACCTCGTCGTCGGTGTACTGGGTGCCGGTAAGGACCCGGTCGATCCGGCCAGACCGGAGGGTCTGCCACCCCTGGTTGTCGGCGACGGCGATCGCGGAAGGCCCGCCAGCGCTCGACCCACCGGGGATGAGCTGCGGCCTGGCCCGGGGGACGAAGACGTCGGCATCGTCGCGGGCGAAGTCGAGCGCGGCGTCGAGCCGATCACTGCCCTGGCCGAGCAGGACGACCTCGCGGTGGGGGTTCTCGTCGAAGCAGCCCTTCTCCTCCGCGATGCGCCGGAGCTCCTCCCCCGTGACCCGAACCTCGATGTCCCGACCGCCGTGCTCGACTTCCAGCACGAAGTGGCTGCCGTCGGTCTCGGCGACGACCCAGGCCGGGTTGCGCCACGGTGCGTCGGCGTGGCCACCGGCGCGGAACCTGGCCTCGCGCAGGTCCACCACCCGCTCGCCGGGCAGCGTCCGCACCACGGTGGGCACCCGGTCGAGCCTGGCCGCCCAGATCCGCACGGACTCGGAGCCACCTCGCCTGAAGTTGAACACCTTCTCCACACCGCGCGCGTCGAGCTCGCGCGAGCAGGTGACGTTGGCGGCGGTGAAGGTGACCGGCCTGCCCCGCGAGTCCGTCCCGGTGAACCGCACCTGCTGGGCGGCCAGCGCGGCGAGGTCGGCCTGGCCGTCGCTGCGCGCCAACGTGGGCACCCGACTGCTGGCCGCTGTCCGGCGCAGCTGTGGTCGACCGCCCGCGCCGCTGCGGGCTGGCATCCCGACCAGGAGGTCCGGGGCCAAGCCCCGGCCGCCGAGCGAGGTGGTCCCGGTCCTGGTCAAGGGCATGAAACCGATGACCTCACGCGGGTCTGGGCCGACCACCACCCCCTGCTGCTGGTCGATGAACCGGACCTGGCCGTCCTGCCCCTTCTCCGCCATGACCACGTGCGCGACACCGTTGCCGTTGCCGAGGAAGACCGCGCCCCAGGCCCCGGTGTCCTGGGCGCCCATGTGCGCGAGGACCTCGGCGTGGTCCGCCTGCACGGCACGGGCGAAGTGCTCGCTCAGCGCGCCGACAGTCATCGGGCCGCCCGCGGCCGCCGGGATCGTCGTGCCGCCGGTCAGGGTCTGCTCCGCAGCGATCAGCGCCTGACCGCAGTTCTGCGTGTGGTCCTCGGCGCCCTGCGCGTACTTCTCCGCGTTCACCCCCCACAGCTGCGGGTACCGCGCCCGGAACTCCGCGGTGGGTGGGTCCTCGTCGGGCTCCAGCTCCTCCACGATGGTGCTCAAGCGCCTCGGGCGCTCGTCATCCCGGGTGAAGTCCTCGGTCACCAGCACGTCGTCGGGGTCGAACCCGAGGTCGGCGAGACCCTTGCGGTCCACCCACATCTCGATCGGCTCGTCGGGCCCGGTGCTCAGCCGGCGCCGCCACCGCTTCGGGACGATGCTGTCGCCGTACCTGGGGTAGACGTGCCAGTGCGGCACCGCCGAGACCTTGTACATCACCTCCGCGGTCGAACTGGTCCTGGTGGTGGCGGACAAGCCGAGCTCGTGTGAGGTGTCGTGGTCGACGCTCATGGGCGCGGTTTCGACCAGCTGCTGGAAGGGCCGGTAGTTCGCGCCCTCGATCGACGCCTCGCGGGTGTCGATGGTGACGGAAGGTCCTGCCCCGAAGCTGCGCTGCGTCGTGGACAGGACGCTGCGCTCGGTCTCCCGCTCGCGGCTGAACGAGCGGACCTTGACCGCCCGCAGCACCTTCCGCTTCCTGAGGTCGACGGTGATGTCCACCTTGGACATGTTCCCGACGCCCACCTTGACCGCGTGACCGGACGTGGTCATGGCGGACGGCAGGTGGGCGCGCAACTTGCTGCCGGTGGTCTCCGCGACCAGTCCCGCCGCCTTCGAGCCCAGTGCTGGCCGGTCGCCGTCGCCGTCGATGAGCTGCCTCAGCTGCGCGCGGAGCTTCGGTGCCTCGAACGGCCGCACTTGCACGATCGAGTCCGGTGCGAAACCCGGCGACCGGCGCTGGGAGACGTGCCAGATCCGCAGCGACCCCCGCTGCTCGGCGAGGGGGGTCCGCGCCGGTTCCCCGGAGCGCAGCACCTCCGCCTCCGGCACGGTCGTGCGCACGGCGTTGGCGACGGTGAACGGCTCGACGCGCTGCGGTTCGCCGAACGTCGCCGGGACCGAAGCCCACCCGGCCAGGATCTTCCGGTAGGTCCCGGTGCTCGCGTGCGGGTAGACGTCGAGCTGGTCGATGACCAGGTCGTGCACGAACTGGTGGTGCGCGCCGGTCTCCTCCTCGGTGACCGCGTCAGTGTTCCTCCGCCCGGACCGGTTCCCCTCGGTGCTGCTGTACGCCCCGTAGGCGCCGATCGCGATCAGGTTCGCGTTGTGATTGGTCAGCGGGTAGAGCACCCCCGAGAGGGTGAAGTTGCCCGAGTTGGTGAGCTCCTGGCCCGCCGCGTGCTGCTGGGTGCCCCCTTGCCGGTGGGTGCGCCGCTCGTGGGTGGTGCCGTGGTACCGGCCACCGCCGAGCCTGCCGCGCACGATGACGAGCTGCTCGACCTGGCCGTACGGGGTGTCGGCCGTGGTCACCAGCGGCAGCCCGCCGTTGATGATCTCCTCCACCGCCAGGGCGGCGTCCGGGGAGCTGAACACCGGGGCCAGCTCGCTGTGCAGCAGCGAGTCGTTCATGACGGCGAAGTGGCGGGGGTCCGGTGGACCGAGCACCCGGTCCACGAACTCGCGCAGCGCCGCCCGCACCCGGTCGACCCGCTCCTGCGACGGGGGTTGGAACCGCTGCGCGCGCTGGTCCTGCTGCTCGCGGGCCACCCCGTCCAACTGCGCGGTGATCACCTGCGCCAACTCGCGCCCCGCCTCCGGCCGGTGCAGGGCCACGTCACCGCTGCCCCGGCCGACGTTGGCCGGTGGTCGCACGTCGGGCACCTCGACCGGCCCGGCCTGCTGGTCGGCACCCGGGTGGGTGGCGCGGTACCGCTCCGCGTCCTCCGGAGCCAGCAGGTCGACGTCCTCGGGGGACAGCTCACCGACCTGGTCGACCTCGCTGGCCGGGACCCACATCTCGACCGTGCTGCGGGACCACTTCGCGTCGTCCTTGGCGTGGCCGTCGCGGACCGCGTGGAGGAGGTCCTGCCACCGCCGCCGCACGGAGGTCCGCAACTCGTGGGTCGCCTCGTAGCGGACCAGGTAGCCCCGCTCGCGGCGGGTGCTCCCGGTGCCCGTCCCGGTCTCGTCCGCCTCGCTGGCCGACTTGCCGCGCGTGCGGTTGTACTCGCCGCTGAAGTCGACGCCCACCGCCATCAGCTTCCGGGCCGGGAAGAAGAGCGTGATCCCGCCCGCCAGCCGCCCGCCGGACGACTTCTTGTCGCCCACCGAGGTCTCCGTGGAGCGGTCCGCGCTCCGGGTGAACACGTGGTCGTCGTCGCGGCGCACGATGACCGGGTTGCCCAGCCGGACCTCCCGGTCGATCCGCCCGAACAGCTCCCGGTTGCCCGCCAGGCTGCCGTGGTTGTGGGTCTTGAGCGTCGCCGACTCCCGGTGCACCGAGGCGCGGCCGAACCGGGCCGTCTGGTTGCCCAGGCTCGTGAAGTTCTCCAGCGCGCCGAGCGCCGGGTTGCGCTCGCTCGCCGCGCCGGGCCTGCTGCGCAGCATTCGGTCGCGGTGCTCGTCGAAATCCGCCGGCCGACGTCCGATGAACGGCAGCTTCAACCATTCCCACCCGCGACGGGACCGCCGGGGACGCAGCATGTCCGCCGCGGTCGGCAGCAGGTCCGGAGCTGGCTGGTAGAGGTCCAGCTCGGAGTCGGCGGTCAGGTGCCCCGCCCGCTCCGGGGTCGGTGGCCGTCCGCCCTGCCAGCCGGTGGCCGTGCCCGGCTCCGCACCGACCTGCCGGAGTGCCTGCCCGGGCACTTCGGGCGCCGCCACGTGGACGGCACCGACCAGGTCGGTCCCGCCACTTTCGGACAGGCCCACCTGCTCGCCCGGTGACGACCAGGTGCCCCCGACGCGGACCTCGAAGTCCACCGGGTACTCGTACTCGTGCAGCGGCTGGTCGGTGGTCACCAGCGGCTGGTGGCTGGCCTTCTGCTTGAGCGCCCGACTGGACTGGCTGCTCTTGTTCCTGGTCAAGCCCTTGAGGTTGGTCCAGACGATGCCGTCGAGCCCGATCCCGGCGAGGCCCGTGACGGTGCTCCGCGACTCGACCGCCCCAGACTCGCGCTCGTGCCCAGCGGTGAGTTCGGCGCCCCCGCTCCGCCGGCGACCACGGTCGAGGTCCTTGCCCTCGGAGTCGCGCATGGTGCCCTTGAGGAACACGTCGGGCGCTCCGCGCACCAACGAGCTGAGCGGGAACCTCGCGCCGCTGCCGCGGACGATCTCCCGGCCGTGGTCGCGCACGAACGCCCGGAACTTCGCGGCGATCTCCGGCAGGTCGCGCACCGGGACCTGCCCGTCGGAGGCCAGCTTGGACAGGGCCGGGCCGACCAGCACGTCGACGGTGGCCTCCGGCAGGTGGTAGCGCGCGCCGACCCGGTCCGGGGCCTGCCGCCGCTGCTCGGCGGCGGGCGTTCGCCCGCTCGGAACGACGCCGGAGACCCAGCGGGCGTCGCGCGGTGCGGACCACAGCGTCACCGCGCCCGGCACCTCGACCGCCCCGCGCGAGCCGTCCCGCGCCTCCTCCGGCCCGTCGGACTGCTCGCCGTCGTGGCGTTCCACGAGCACCACGTAGTCCAGGCGTCCGCGCTGCTTGTCGAGGGGGCCGGTGTACTTCGTGGTCTGCTTGCTGCCGTAGCTCTCCTTGGTGGCCCCGCTGACCTTGCTGCTGTTCGCCCGCTCGCGGACCGGCCCCAGTACGACACCGCTGGCCCCGGTGATGTCGCCACCCCCCACGAACAGCGCGCCACCGGTCTTGCGGGTGAGCGAGTCGTCCACAGTGGTCTCGCCGACCACCTCGTCGGTGCGCTCGACCGTTCCGCCGACCGCGGGCAGCCGGTGCACCTCGCGCACCCGGCCCACTCCGACGGCGACCTCCACCGGGGAGCCGACCCCCTTGAAGGAGAACGAGTCCCGGACCAGTCGGCCGCCCAGCAGCGGGCCGGACTCGCCGTCCAGCCCGGCGAGCCACTCGCGGAAACGGCGGGCTTCGGGGTCGTTCACCACGAAGGGGTTGCCGAGCTCGTCCTGCACCGCCTGGTAGATCCCGCCCGTGCCGGAGAACTTGGCCAGCTCGACGGTCTCGGGGGACTCCGGCGTCGCCGCGCGCGGCTCGGTCGGCACCGACTTCAGCGGGACGTCGACCGTGACCTCGCCGCGCGAGGTGGTGGCCTCGCCGCCCACCCGGTTCGCCGGTTTCCGGACGGTGATCTCGATGGTCGCCCGGTGCCGACCGCTGCGCCCCGGCGAGACCACCTCGGTGATCTTCGTGGTGCCCCGGTGCTCGGTGGCCGAGCTGAGCCCGGAGCCCCGCGCGTGGGCGGACAGTCCATCGACCCGACCGTGGACCACGACGTAGGGCGTCGGCACCCGGAACTGGAAGGGGGTGGCGATCGTGCTGGCCCGGCTGCTGGACGTCACCGTCCGCACCGAGGGCTTCGCCGCGTCGACCGAAGTGCCCGTCGAGGCGGTGCGCGGGTCGTCCGGGAGGGACAGCTCGGTCACCGCGAGGGTCACCTCGTGCCCGCGATTCGCGCGCTCGCCGAGGTTCTTGGTGAACAGGCCCTCCAGCAGCTGCGGCCAGCCGTTCGCCAGGTTCTCGTCGGCGAAGGCGAGGTCGACGGACTCCGCCAGCGCCTCATCGGCCTCGGCGAGCTCCTTGATCCGCGCCCGCAGCACGGCACCGTCGATCGGGCCGTCGAGCTGCCACTGCTCGTCCCGGGCGAGCTCGGCGACCTCCCTGGAGGGGGTGCGCACCGGGTCGCCGGACTGCGCCAGGCCCCCGGTCTGCCCGTCGACATTCGGACCGGTGGCCAGGGTGCGGCGCGCGTCGTCGTTGAGCACCTGGATGGCGGCCGCGACGCTGTTGGTCCGGCCTCCGGTGGCGGCGTTGTTCACGCCCAGCGGACGCGAGGAGTGGCGCCGCACGAACGACTCCCGCGTTTGGTCGTCCTCGAAGGACTCCGCGGTGACGACGTCCGACCGCTGCGGTGCGCTGCTGGGAGACACCGCCGAAGCGGCCCCACCGAAACCAGGGGGTCTGGTCGCGTCGTAGATCCGCCGCCGCCGCGGGTCGGACAGGACCTCGTGCGCCTCGTTGATCGCCTGGAACCTCGCGGTCGCCGCCGCCCGGCCCGCCGAGTCCACCCGGTCCGGGTGGTGCCGCAGCGCCAGCCGCCGGTACGCCGCCGTGATCTCGCCCGGGCGCGCGTCCCGGCGCAGCCCCAACACCGCGTAGTGATCACGCGGGACCGCGGTGCGCGGTCGACGCTCACGGTCGTCGTCCCACTCCCGCTGCCGCGCCCGAGCCCGCTCCCGATCCCGCGCGTTCTGGTCCTCCCAATCGCGACGGGCCCGTTCCTGAGCCTGGTCCCACTCCTCCTGGGTGCGGCGCGCGTCCTCCTCGGCTTCCCGGGCGAGGCGCTCACGTTCGGCCTGCTGCCACCGCCGGTGCGCTTCGTCCTGCTGTCGACGCGCTGCTGTGCGCTGCTGGCGCTCGGCATCCCGCTGCCTGCGGGCCGCCTCGGCGCGCTCCCACTCGAGGCGGTCCGCCTCTTCCCGCCGCTGGCTCGCTTCCAGCTGCCTCCGCAGCGCGTCCTGCTCGCGCTGGATCTGCTCCAACAGCTCACGGGTGCGCGTTATCTCCTCGCGCACACCGGCGGAGCCGGGTGGCCCATCGACGTCCAGCAAGCTGGGCGGCGGGTCGGAGAGCAGCGGTGTGAGCACGGCGCCTTCCGGCATCGGCGCGAACCAGACCTGCTCCGGGCTGCCCAGGGACGCCAGCGACTCGAGCTGCCCGTCGAGCGCGATCGTCAGGCCGTCGAGGTCGTGCAAGCTGAAGAAGTGGCCATCGTCGCCACCGAGGTGGATGTACACCGCGACGTGCGGGCTCTCCCTGTCCTCGCGGCCCAGGTAGGACACGACGTCGTCGTAGCCGTTCCGCGCCCGTTGGAGCGGCGGCAGACCGGATTCCCAGGCGCGCCCCGGGTCCACCGGGCCAACCGGGGCGGCCACGAACTCCGCCGCCCGCGCCCGGTGCGCGGCCCGGTTCAGGGTCTGAATCGTGGTCTGGTAGCAGTTGTTCCGGGCCCCGCTCGGGTTCACGCCCGCCACGAACGACGCGCGCCTGCGCACGAACTCGGCCATCCCCGCCGGATCACCGGCGAAGGTCTCCGCGGACACGACATCCGACCGCGCACCGGCGCTGGAGGACACCGACGGAGCAGCCCCACCCCAACCACGCGGACGACCGGATCCCCACGGCCCCCACTGCGAACCGGGGTCCGGGTGGTACCAACTCGAACGCGGCTCCCGCGTCCAGTAACCCCCCGGGCCGGGTCGCTCCGGCATCGGTGGTGCGGTGCGCATCCTGTCGTACGTCGCGCGCTTCTTCGCATCGGACAGGACTTCGTGCGCGGCGCTGATCTCCTGGAACTTTCGGTTGGCCGTCTTGCTCGACAACCCGTTCAGCTTGGCCTTGTCCGGGTGGAACTTCAGCGCCAGCTTCCGGAACGCCTTGGTGACGTCGGCGGTGGAGGCATCTTCCGCCACACCCAACACCTGGTAGTGGTTCGGCTTGTCGGACGGGCCCTCGTCCGCGCTCGACTCGGATTCCGACTCCGGCGCTTCGGCAGTCTCCTCCTCCGGTTCCTCGGTCGCGCGTTCCTCCGAGCTCTCAGCCGCGGTTGCCTCCGGCTCGGCAGACGGCTTGCCGGTCAACTCCGCGTAGGCGCGTTCGACATCCGCACGTTCCTGCTCCGCCAAGCCCGACATCAGCCGCGCCATGTGCGCCCGCTCGATCTGCGACGGCGTGGCGTCCCGCGGAACACCCAGCACCGCATGCGGGTCCCACCGCTCATCCGACCTGGAGCCGCTGCCCTCCTGCTCACCGGAGAAGTCCGCCATCAACTCCGCGTAAGCACGCTCCACCCGCTCCCGCAACTCATCCGACGGACCAGACAACAACACACGCATGCGCGCACGATCGATCGCCGTCCGCGGCGCACCCTCCGGAACACCCAGCACCGCATGCGGATCCCACCGCTCATCCGACCTGGAGCCGCTGCCCTCCTGCTCACCGGAGAAGTCCGCCATCAACTCCGCGTAAGCACGCTCCACCCGCTCCCGCAACTCATCCGACGGACCAGACAACAACACACGCATGCGCGCACGATCGATCGCCGTCCGCGGCGCACCCTCCGGAACACCCAGCACCGCATGCGGATCCCACCGCTCATCCGGCTTCGAACGCGGTCCAGGGTCGGCGGCACCAGTCCTGCCCGCTTCGCGCTCCCTGATCCGGGTCACCTCGTCATCGGTGAAACGGGTTCTCCGGGTTTCCACTCGCACCGGGACGAAGCGCGGCGGACTGGACCTGGGCACCCGCTCGGACTTGACCCTCAGCAATCCCTCGTTCCCCGGGATCACCAACCGCCTCGGCGCGATCACCGCAACGCCGCCGGTGGTGTCCACGGACACCCAGGGTTGCTCGACGACGATCTCCTCAGCCACCTGCACCGCTGTCCCCGGAGCCGGGTTGCCGAGGGGGAGCAGGAAGAACCGATCCTTCGCCCCCAAGAAGGTGTTCACCTCCTCGATCATCCGGGCCATGGTGCCGCTGGAGACCAGCAGCTCGGTGGCGGGTTGGCCGGGGAGTGCCACGGGGATCACGAACATGCCGCCCTCGCCCTGCAAAGCGACCAAGCGGGTGTTCTTGGTGTGGAAGCGGCTCAAGCCCCTGGACGGGGCCTTCTCCAAGGACTCGGTCACCGGCTCGCCGGGGAGCGTGCGAACCAGGCGGAAGTCGTTGCCGCCATTCGTCAGCCTCCGGACCACGTTCTGGGAGAGGTACCGATCCCCGATCAGGTTGACCAGATCGCTGTTGAGGAAGCTGGCGCTGTTCAACACGACCCGGCTCGCCACCACCTCGTCGCCGAAGAAGTCGACCGGGAACCCCTGGCGGTCCCGCCCCCGGTACAGGGAACGTGGCAGCACGCCAGCCAGGCCAGGGGGCGCGCCCTGATCCGACGTCAGCTCGCGCGCGACCCCCGGTGTCCGGGCGAAGAGCTGGCCCGCGGGCACCGGGGAGAACCACACCTGCTCGGGATCGCCCAGCGTCGCGAGCGACTCCGCCTGGCCGTCGGGGTAGGTGATCGCGCCGCCCTGCTCGTGCGCGGTGAAGAAGTGCCCGTTGCCACCACCGAAGTAGGCGTACACCAGCGCCCGCGGGCCGTCCTCGTCACGCCCGCGCAGGAACGACTCCACGTCGACGTAGCCGCGCTTTGCCCTCCGCAGCGGGGGCAGGCCGTACTCCACGACCACGCGCGGATCGACCCGGCCGCCGGGACCCGCCACGAAGAACTCCGCCTGCTGCTCGGCCGGACGTGTCGCCCAGTCCGGGTCGGTCGTCCGGTTCAGCACCTTGATCGAGGTGTCCAGGCAGTTCTCCCGCCAGCCCCCCGGGTTCACGCCCCGCACGAACGACGCGCGCTCGCGGACGAACTCGTCGTGCCGCGCCCGATCACCGCCGAAGGTCTCCTTGGACACCACGCCCGGCCGCTGCGGTGCGGTGCCCGGGGTAACCGGAGCAGCGCCGCCGAAACCGCGCGGGCCACCGGACCGCGACGCGCGCATGCGCCTGAGCCTCAGGTCGAAGTCCTTGCGCCGGTTGTCATCCGACAGCGTCTCGTAGGCCTCCTGGAACCGCTGGAACTCCTTCGTCGCCGCCTCGACCTGTGCCTCCGTCCCGCCCCGCTGCGAGACCTTGTCGGGGTGCGACCGTGCCGCTGCCTTGAAGTAGGCCCTGCGGATCTCCTGCGGATCAGCGTCCTCAGCAACACCCAACGTCTCGTAGTGGTTCGGGAAGGGAGGTGCTTGCGGAGGTGGCGGGGGCGGCGGGTCCTGCTTCTCGCGACGCCTCCGGTCCTCCGACTCCGGTGTCCTCTTCGGCCCCTGCTGCGACGAGTCAGGCCGAGCACGGCCCGACCGCTCGCCGCGCTCGCCGCCACGCTCGCGGTCGGACCGCCGGTCGGACTGCCGCCGTTCCCACTGCGCCCCCTCCTCCCGGGAGCCGGTCCGGCTCTCCTGCGGTCGCCGACGTGGCTCCTCCTCGAAGCGTTCCCTGCGACGACGGCCTTCAGCCTCGGCCTCCTCCGCGAACCGGCTCCGCGTGCCCTCCTGCCGACGGCCAGACTCCTCGAAGCGCTCCCGCCGACGACGACCCGCTGCATCGGCCTCCTCCGCGAACCGGGCCCGCGCACCCTCCTGCCGACGTCTGGCCTCCTCGGCCTCCTCCGCGAACCGGGCCCGCGCTCCCTCCTCCCGACGCCGCGCCTCCTCAGCCGCAGCCGCGAACCGGGCCCGCGCATCCTCCTCCCGACGCCGCGCCTCCTCAGCCGCAGCCGCGAACCGGGCCCGCGCATCCTCCTCCCGACGCCTGGCCTCCTCGGCCGCAGCCGCGAACCGGGCCCTTGCTTCCCGCTGCGCCTCGGTGGGCTCCGAGTCCGCACTCGAATCCCGGTACTCGCTTCGAGGCTCCCGGTACTCAGTCCTGGGCTCCCGGTACTCAGTCCTGGGCTCCCGATACTCAGTCCTGGGCTCCCGATACTCAGTCCTGGGCTCCCGATACTCAGTCCTCGGCTCCCGATACTCAGTCCTCGGCTCCCGATACTCAGTCCTCGGCTCCCGATACCCCTCACGACTGGATTCGGTGGTCCCGGAGGCGATCTCGGCCCAGGGGGACGCCACCGCGGTGGTCCGGGCCCGGCGCACCACCACCGAACCGAGGAGGGTGTTGGCCTGGACCTCCTTGGTCTCGGTCCGTGCACTCACCTGCACCATGGCGTGGTTGTCGCGTACGAGGACCCGCCCAGGCGGTTCCAGGTCCACCGGCCCCGTGTGGACGGTGAGGCGAGGGGACTTCTCGACCAGCCGCTCACCCAGCTTCACCAAGGCGTCAGGATCAGTCGCACGGGACCCGACCAGCAGCAGTGTGCCCCGCTTGGGCATCCCCGCGGCGCTGGAGAGGATTTCCGCCGCGGTGCTGCGGCCCACCAGCACGGTCTTGGTCCGGCCGCCGCCCTTCTTCACCGGGATGGCCACCCGGTTGCCCTCGACGTGCACGCCCACCACGGCATCTGGTGCGAACGGCACCTCGCCGCCGCCTTCGCGCACCATGCGCAGCCGACCGTCGGCCTGCTCGACCCAGGAGGTGAAGTCGTCGCTCAGGCCCCGCGGAATCACCGTGAAGCCGGTGAAACCCCGCCCCTCCGCTGGCAAGCGCCCAATCCGCACGTCGCCCTGAGAGAAGCCGAAGACCTTCCCGTCGACCTTCCCTTCGTAATCCGGCCTGCTGAACAAGGGCATGCCGCCCATGCCCGGAGGCCCACCGGAGTCCTCCTCGCCCGAACGCTGGCCGTTGCTGTCGGATCGAGCTGCCGGACCGTTGACCCGCACAGCGGGCGCCCGGCCGGTGTCGGTGCCGCCGTTGCGCGGGAATGGCTCCAGGCGCTGGACGCTGCCGTCAGGACGGCGCACCTCCAAGGGGCGCCCCAACTTGGTGGCGAGCAGCCTGCCAACGAGTTCGTCGCTCGGCCCCCGGTCCCGCTGCCCCGAGTACGGACCGTGCTGCAGGGTGTCCGCCAACGGACCCAACTGGCTGTCGATCCGGTTCAGGAGCGTGAACTCCGTCGCCGGTTGTCCGGACAGGCGAGCACCGCTGGGCCCGGACTCCACCCGGCCCTCCGCACCGAACAGCTCCACTCCGGTGGCGACCGTGTCCGCCCGCACCTGCTCCGGCGTTCCCGCATCCGGCACCGCCTCGCTGACCTGCGCGTAGAGGGAGCTGGCGGGCACTGGTCGCAGCCGACCCGGTTGGTCCAGGAAGGTTGTCTGGAACTGCTGGAAGTGCCGACGCATCGCCGGCGCCTGGGCGGACAGCGCGGCATTCTGCGCCACGATGGTCTTCGCGTCCACCGACACGCCGACCCGGAGCTCCTTCAGGTTCGGGTCCTTGGCGTAGCGCTTCAACATCGTCGAGATGTTGGCGTTGAGCACGTTCTTGTCCGACCCGCCCAGGCTCTCGGCGACCGTGCCCGAAGGCACCGCCGGTCGCTCGTCGCTGCGGTGGGCGACCAGCGGATCCGACTGGTCTCCGGTTCCGTCCTGCCACTGCTCCCGGTACCCGGCGAAGTCGGTGCCATCGATGGCCTTCGACTTCTTGTCCGCGCCCATGCCGGTGTCCGGCCCGTACAAGAACGTCCGACCCCGCAACCGGTCCGGGTCGATGTGGTTCTGCGGCAACTTGTAGGTCGACTGGGCATCCACGGCCCACGACATGGCAACCCGGGTCAGGTCCGTTTCGATCGTGGCCCCGGTGAAGTCGGTCAGGAATGGGACCCCGCGAACGGGATGGCGCTCCGGGGCCTGCGCCCGCGCATCCTCGCGCAGCTCGTCCTTCGTCCGGGGGCGCCGCCCCCGCTCATCACGGAGCCCGGTGCTCGACTTCGGGGCCTGCTTGATGAGCTTGTCGTAGTGCTCGCCGAACTCCTTGGCGTTCTCCCGCTGCAGGGACGTGCCGAGGTTGAGGAACTCCGCGCCGTCCTTGCCGAACCCGAACTCCCGGTCACCGGGCCCGATCACCAGTCCGCGCTTGAGCAGCACGGTGCCATCGACGTAGAGGTTCGGCTCTGGTGAGTAGGCGTGCAGCGGGTGGTTGCCGGACAACCGACCGCGCGTTGCCATGTCCGCTGCCACCTGCTCCTCGAACTCCCGCTGCAGCGCCGCGAAGTCGGTGTCCTCGGACCGCAGGCGGTCGAGGCCTTCCTCGGTCCGCTTGAGATCACGTTCGAGCGCCTCGCGGGCCTTCGGTTTCTGCTCGGTGCCCAGCCGGTCCTGCAGCCGTCGCTTCTGGTTCTCCAGGCGGTTGAGGACGTCGTCGAACAGCTGGTCCCCGGAAGCGTGCCGGTAGCCGCCGGAGAACATCAGCGGACGGATCGGGCCAGCACCGATGTCCGCGGTGCCGTTGAGCCGGTCTTCCAGGTGGTTGAAGATGTGCTGGCCGGACGACGACCCGACCCGCCTGGACCCGGTGTCGAAGTCCTGGAACGAGAGGTACGGGTGGGTGCCCAGGTCCGTCATGGCAGCCACGACCGCCCGGTTCGCCTGGCTGCCCATGGTGTCGTTGCGCAACGTCCCGTACGGCGGTGAATCAACGCTCTTGAAACCGTTCGGCACGACCGGCACCAGTGCGATCGGGGTCTGCAAGTCCTCGATCTCGGCGGCGACGGACTCGATGGCTCGTTGGACTTCCTCGTCGGACCCCTTCAACCCGTTGACGCCGAAGACGAAGGCCACCCGTCCTTCCAGGCCCCGCGCTCCTTCGCGAACGCTCTCCACGACTTCGCGGATGCGCCCGACGTCGCCGTGCGGCAGCACCGAGTTGACCACGAAACTGAGCTCGCGCCGGTCGGTGATGCTCTGGTCCAGGGACTGGAGGTAGTCCGCACCGAATTCCCGGGAGAACCGCCCGCCAGCCGACTTCCGGAGCAGGTCGTGGAAGGCGCGGTTCGCCGTGGCGTCACCGATGTCCACGGATTGCTGGGCTGCCTGATCAGTCGCCGCGCTGGCGGGCTGCGAGCGGGGTCCGCCTCCGGTGTCCTCGGTGGTCAGGTTGGGAGATGCCGTCACCTGGCGCAGCACCGCGCCCTCGGGCATCGGGGAGAACCAGACCTGCTCCGGGTTGCCCAGGGAGGCCAGCTTCCCGGCTTGGGAGTCGAAGAGGACCATCTCGTCCCCGACCTTGTGCAAGGTGATGAAGTGCCCCGCACCGTCGCCGGAGTAGAGGTACACCAGGCCCAACGGGCCGTCCTTGGTGCGGTTCGGTGCGTGCACCAACACGTCGTCGTAGCCGTTCGCCATCTTGGTCAACGGCGCCAGGCCGGTTTCGGGGACCCTGCTCGCGGCCACCGGCTCGCTCGGATCGGCGACGAACTCCGCGGCCCGATCGCGGTGCTCGTCCCGGTTCATCCCCTGGATCGACGCGTTCAGGCAGTCCGTGGTGCGTCCCGGTAGGCCCTCCTCGAAGCCGGGGTTCACCCCCAGCAGGTGGGACATGCGCTCCTGCACGAACTCCCGCTCGTCGCCCTCGTACGTGTCCGCCGAGATCACGTTCAAGCTCGACCACCTGGTGCTCGGCTTCGCCGAGGGCGCACCACCGAAGCCGGTCGGCGCCGGTTGCGGCAGCGGGCTCGCGAACTCGCGGACC
Organism: Saccharopolyspora sp. NPDC000359; assembly: GCF_040300525.1. NCBI lineage: Bacteria > Bacillati > Actinomycetota > Actinomycetes > Pseudonocardiales > Pseudonocardiaceae > Saccharopolyspora > Saccharopolyspora sp. NPDC000359. The sequence goes on from NZ_JBEPDU010000012.1 coordinate 120,297, forward strand.
GGTGCCTTCTCCGGCGTGCCGACGTAGGCGTTCTCCGGCCCCGACCTGGACAACCCGCCCTTCTCGGAGAGCGGGGGGAGCCCCTCCGCACCCCGCTTTGTGTCCCGGGTCGGTTCGCTGACCAGGTTGTCCTTCGGGCTCTTCGACGTGAAGCGGCCCTTCTCGTCGCGCGGCCGGGTCGGGCGCGCGGTCCCCGGGGGCGCGGATTCGCCATCCGGCGACTTCGGCGCCTGCTTCCGGTCACCCTCCGCCGTGTTCGGGGCCTGCACGGGGGTGTGCTCCGGGTGGCTGGGCTGGTCGGCGGCGCCGTCCCGGCTCCTCGCCAGCTCGGAGCGCGGCGGCTCGGCTTCGAGCTTGCTGTCCAGGGGCGAGGAGGACCCGGACACCTCCACCCCGGCGGGCGCGTCCTTGGCGGTCGGGGTGCCGGGACCGACCTGCGGGGTGGTCGAGGAGTTCGGCTTGGTGCTGCCAGTCCCCTGCTGCCCCGCAGGACCGGTCTGCTGACCGGTGGGGCCGGAGGTCGCGGGCTGCTGGCCCGCGGGTGCCGTGGTCTGCTGGCCCGCCGGGGGCGCGGCAGGTTGCGGACCGACGTTCTGCGGTGCGCGCCCACCCAGCTGTTCCGGCGTGCCATCGGTGGAGGTTCCGGTGTCGCCGACCGACGTCGTCTCGAACCCGGGCAGCCCTCCCAGAGTCCGGTCGAGGTCCTGCTGGCCGGTGGACGTCTGGGGCACGTCGCGGGTCGGGGTCGCGTTCTGCGCCGTGTCGGCTGCCGTCGTCGGTGCGCCGAGCGGCTTGTCCGGAGACCCGTACGGCGGCGGGGCGTCCTCGACCGCCTCGTCGTAGGACGGCGGTGCGTCGGTGGTGACGCCGTCCTGGTCGGGCGCGCTCGGGGACGAATCTCCCCTGCCCCCCGGCGGCGTGCTCTCCGGCGAAGGAGCCTGCTGGTGCGCAGGGTTTGCGGCCTCGCTGTACGGCGGCGGCGCCTCGGTGCTCACACCGTCCTGAACCGGTGCGCCACCAACCGGCGGAGCCGTGACCGGCCCCTCCACCACCGGCGCTGGCCCGACCTCGCCCACGGTGCTCGGCGCCGGCCCCTGCTGGGACGCGGGAGCGGAGACCTCGCCACCTGACGGCGGTGCAGTCGTCGCGCCGTCGGTGCCCGGTGCAACACCGTTGCCCGAACCCGGCTGGGAGACCGGCGCAGAAGTCCCACCAGACGACGTCGGCGGTGCAGTCACACCGTCCGAGCCTGGCGCGTCACCGCTGTCCGCCCCGGGCTGCGACACCGGAGCAGGAACCTCACCGGACGACGACGGCGGCGCGGTGACGCCGTCCAAGCCCGGAACTCCACCACTGCCCACACCAGGTTGGGACACCGGTGCGGAGACTTCGCCACCCGAGGGCGGCGCCGTGGTCACACCATCCGCGCCAGGCGCAACACCACTGCCCGAACCCGGCTGGGAAACTGGCGCGGAAGTCCCACCAGACGATGTCGGCGGCGCAGTCACGCCGTCCACATCCGGCGCGACACCGGTGCCCGGCCCCGCTGGAGTGCCACCGGGCGACTGCCCCGCCGCTGGGGAAGCGGCCGGTCCCCCGACCGCCGGAGGACCGACCGGCGTGGCACCGCCCCTGCCGCCGGAGGTGCCGGGCTGCGGCGCCTTGGACGGTGCACCCGACGGGGGTGGCGTGCTCCCGGCGGGCGGGACCGGCACGGACGGGGCGGCCTGTGGTGGGTCCTGCACCACTCCGGGCGGTGGCGGCACCGAACCCGGTGCGTCGGGCGAGGGCGCCTCGGAGCCCGCTCCGCCGGGACGTTGCGCACCGGGCGGCACGACGTCCGGGCCCTGGCCGGTGCTGCCTTCGCTGCCACCGGGCGAGGTGTCCGACGACACCTCGGTGCCCGGGCCCTGGTTCACCGTGCCCGAGGTGGAGTCCGCACCGGACGACGAGGAGAGGTCGGGCTGCTGCCACGGCGAACCGGAACCAGGACCGCCCGGTCCGCCGTGCTGGGCCATCTGGTCCTGGGCGTACTGGTGCGCCGAGTGCTCGGCACCCGACATGAAGTAGTTGGAGGCGATGATGCCGCCCGCGGCGATCCCCCCGAAGCCGCCACCGAGGATCGCGGCGGCCGCCGCCTCGACGGGCAGCTCCGAACCGGCCCCGATCGTGCCCTTGCCGTACCAGGTCTTCGCCTGCTGCGCCAACCACTGGTTGAGGCCGGTGATCCAGTGCAGCGCCACGTGCACGCCACCCACGGCCGACCCGGCGACACCAGAGACGAGGATGTCCTTGAAGTTCAGGCCGCTGGACTTGCCGTCGGCCATCACCCCCAGCTGCGCGATCGTCGTCTGCGCGACCTCTTCCAGCCCCTCCTCGACGATCTGCCACAGCGCGCGGAGGTAGTTGGCGAGCTTGCCCGCGATCTGCCGCCCCCGCTGGACGAGCTGCTGGATGATGGTGCGCGCCGCCGTGATGTAGGACGGCAGGTACGGCCACAGCGCCGGGGTGGCCAGGATGATGAGGATCGGCCCCACGAAGCTGGCCACCGTCACGGCGATCTCGTAGTTGGTCGTCTGGTCGTTCACGCCCAGGCCGTGCACCAGCTCCGAGGTCTGGTCCAGCCCCTGCAGCTGCGGGCTGATGTCGTAGGCGGACAGGTCCCGCTGGTGGTCGGCGAACGCGTCGGCGGCCTGGCCCTCGAACTTCGACAGCGCGGCGCCGGAGAGGCCGTGGATGCTCTCCACGGCGGGCCGCAGGGACTGGCCCTGGTCCACGATCTCCTTCGCCAGGGAGTACAGGGCGTCCGGGTTGGAGTCGGGCATCTCGATGCCGGTCGTGAGCAGGACGATGACCTGTTCGGCGTTCACCACGACCTCCAATCCGGTGCGGCCCGGCACCATCCGGGCATGTCAGTTCCCCAAGCAACGGCGTGCGGCGATCACGCGCCGCGAACGGTCACCCCGGCGCGTGCCGGTAGAAGGACGACGTGTGGTCGGCCGTCGACTCGAAGTACAGGTCCTCGTCGGACGGCCCCGCGCCCTCGCCCTTCTCCGTCACCAGGAACAACCGCTCGCCGTCGCGGACCGGGTGCTCACGGGTGCTCGACGGGTCGCCCTGGTCGACGAACTGCACGTCCACCCCGTCCAACGGAACGATGTCGGAGTACTCGCCCGCGTTGAACCGCACCGACCCGTCGGGCAGCTCGCGGAGGGCCAGCACGCGCTGGCCCTCCTTGATCGGAGCGCCGTCGACCACGAGCTGCTCGGTGGCCTTCCTGGGCTGCATGCTGAACGCCGAGGTCAGGCCTGGTGGCCTCGTCTCCAGGTGCTCACGCGATGCGGGGTCCGGGACCGCGAGCGGCTCGCCCTTCCCCAGCAGCCGCCGCGCCACTTCCAGCCGGGGGGACGTGCGCACCGGTTCGTGTCCCGCCGGGGTGGTCTCCGGCAGCTCCCGCGCCCTCGACTCGCCCTGCCCCGGCGGGTCGGCGTCCGGGGCCACGGACTTCTGGAAGCTGGCCGAGATGTCGTCGGCGTTGTCCCTGGCCTGGGCGTAGAGCTGGCCGTTGCCCTTCAGGTTCAGCTCGACGTACTCCAGCGAGTCGGCGATCCCGCGCAGGCCCTGGGCGTACCCCTTCATGCCCTGCTGGAAGGACGCGAAGGCCTCCTTGCCGTGGTCGGTGGTGCCGAAGGCGGTCGAGTACTGGTTGACGAGCTGGTCGACGTTGGTGATCAGCTCGTGGATGTGGGACTGGAGCTTCGCGTAGCCCTCGCTGCTGCGGCTGAGCCCCTCCGGGTCGACGTAGAACTGGTTCACGACCGGTCACCTCCTGGCAGGTTCGCGGCTCCGCGGAGCTCCTCGATCAGGGGCGGCAGCTCGGGCATCGGCAGTGCGTCCGCGGGGAGCTTCCCGCTGAGCAGCGCCTTCGCGTCGATGCCGGGCAGCGCGGGCGACATGGCGTCCACGACCTGGTTCATGACCTTCTCCCGCGCCTCCCGGTAGGTGCGGGTGATCAGCTCCGCCAGCTCCTTGGCGGGCAGTCGCCGGTGCGCGCTGGAGGGGAACTTGATCTCGGTGAGCTCGCCCTGGTTGCCGACCGACACCGACACCTCGCGCCGGGGCGAGACCGCGGTGGCCGAGATCCCGCCGAGACGCCGTTGCATCTCACCGACGTTGGCGCGCTGGCGTTCGAACTCCTCCTGCAACATCTCGACGTTGCGCTGGTCCACTTCGGACACCATGACCTCCGTGACGTGATCTCGTCTGCTCATCAAAGCGCCGCGCGGCCCCGAAACTCAGGGATTCGGCGACGTTCGGGGCCTTGCGGGCAGCAGGTGTGCACCTGCGGACACCCGGGTCAGCCGACCCAGGCCAGTCCGCCCACCGCGGGTTCGGCCGGCTCCCCCATGCCAACCAGGTCGGCCACCGCGAGGGTGCGCGAGGCGGCCGTCCTGGCGAGGTGGCGGGAGAACTCGTGGGCCTGGCGCACGGTCCGCTCGCCGGACCGCTCCAGGTGCTCGGCCATCGCGGCGGCGACCTCGTCCGGCACCTCGTGGCCCCGGTCCCGCAGGTACCGGACCGCGATGGCGGCCAGTTCGGCGGCCGAGTACGGGCCGATCTCCCAGTGGTGCGGGAAGTTCCCGCGCAGGCGGGCGGCGCAGCCGAACAGCGACTCCAGGTCCGCCCGGTCACCGGTGAGGACCACGACCGGGTCGCCGACGTGCTCGCGCAACGCGGCCGCGAGGGCTTCGGCCACCTCCCGCTGCGTCTCCACGTCGGCGTCGACGTCCAGCTGCAGGACACCGCCCCGGGCGTCGCGGAACGCCGTGGCGACGAGGCTCTCGGCCTGCCCCGGCCACTGCGGGCGCAGGTCCTCGCCCAGCGACCGCCGCACCAGGTGGCCGACGGGGACCAGCCCGAGCTCGGACAGGCCCTGGGCGTAGTACCGCGCGATCTCCGAGCGACCGCTGCCCGACGCACCGGCCAGCACCGCGTGGCCGTGCTTGCCGACCGCCGTCCGGCGGGCCTTGCGCTCGTACAGCGACACCAGCGCCGAGCCCACCGCGCGGCGTGGCTCCTCCACCCCGACCAGCTCGGACATCCGCCGCCAGGTGTGCGTGGCCTGCACCACCGAGCGCGGGTCCGACGGGGTGCCGGCGCCGTCCGGCGTTTCCGCGGGCATCTCCTCCAGCAGCGCGATCTGCGGGTTGACGTCCTCGGCCGTCAGGCGGGTCAGGTCCGAGTCCCGGGAGGGGGGCTGCAACGCCAGGCGGGACGCCTGGTTGCTGATCATCGCCTCGAACAGCTTCCGCGCCACGCGGCCGTTGCCGAACGTCTCACCCTTGGGCACCCGGGTGAAGTAGGTGGTCAGCGCCTCCACCGCGTCGTCGGTGAGCTCGTAGTAGTGCTTGCGGCACAGGTTGGCGGCGATGGTGACCAGTTCCTCCACGCTGTAGTTGGGGAACTCGATGGTCCGGGTGAAGCGGGAGGCCAGGCCGGGGTTGGACTCGAGGAACCGCTGCATGAGCTCGGAGTAGCCCGCGACGATCACCACCAGCTCGTCGCGGTGGTCCTCCATCATCTTCATCAGCGCGTCGACGGCCTCCTGCCCGAAGTCCGGGCCGACCCCACCGGTCTGCGCGGTCAGGGTGTAGGCCTCGTCGATGAACAGCACGCCGCCGATCGCCTTGGTGACCAGCTCGGTCGTCTTGATCGCGGTGGAACCGATGTACTGGCCGACCAGGTCGGCGCGGGCCGCCTCGATCATGTGGCCCTTGGACAGGATGCCGAGCTCGCCGAGCACCGCGCCGTAGAGCCGGGCCACGGTGGTCTTGCCGGTGCCCGGGGGCCCGGCGAACACCAGGTGCCGGCTCATCGGCGGCATCGGCAGGCCCATCTTCTCCCGGGCCTGCGACATCCGGATCAGGTTGATCAGGCCGCGGACCTCCTGCTTGACACCGCCCAGGCCGATCAGCGAGTCGAGCTCGGCCAGCGGTCCGTCCAGGACGCTGCCGGTGCCGCTGAGCGCGGCACCGTCCGGTGGCGGCGCGGTGTCGGCCGCCTCGACGCGCGCCACCGGCCCACCGGCGGTGGTCCCCTCGGTCGCCAGCCCCTGCAGGGTCGTCCGCGGCCCGCCCTCCGGGCTCCAGACCGGGGCACCGCCGCTGCCCTTGACCACGCACTGCCGGAGGAAGACCGAGTCCACCGCCTCCAGGTGCAGGCCGTCCTCCGCGCTGTCGAGCACCTCGCACTCCGAGAGGTCCGCGCGGGCCCCACCGCCGACCTGGAAGCCGTGCCGACCGGCGGCGCGGACCCGGCAGCGGCTGGCCGTGAGCACACCGCCGTCGGCAACCAGCACACCGTCGCCGCGGGTCTCGACGACCTCGCTGTCGGCGATGGAGACCTCGGAGGAGGAGGTGAGCAGGCCGCCACCGCGCAGCACCGTCGACTTCACCTCGGCCCGCCCGCCGCGCACCGCCAGCGCCTCATCCGCTCCCGTGCTCAGCCGCGCATCGGTGAGCAGGACCCGCGCCGACCCGGAGACCTCCACGGCCGGTGCCGACCCCACCTCGATGGTCGCGTCGTCCAGGCTGACCTCGCCGGTGCTCTCGACGAGCACGCCGGAACCGGTGTCGGCCGATGCCCGCAGCCCTTCGAAGCGCGCGGTGCCCGAGGCCGACAACCGAGCGATGGCCTCCGTCGTCCCGCGCACCGAGGTGCGCCGGAACTGCGGTGCGGCCTCCGCGTCGACCACGAGCCCGGTGGGGCTGTCCTCGACGGTGCACTCGAGGAACTCCGGCGCGGCCTGCTGGGTGACCTGCACGGCGCAGCGGGCCGCGGCGAAGGTGCACCCCCGCAGCACCGGCCGGGAAGTCCCGCTGACGTGCACGGCCTGCGCGCTGGAACCGGCGAACGTCGAGTCCGAGACGGTGACCGACCGGCCGCCGACCACGTAGAGGTCGACGTTCGCGCCGTCGCGGACGTCGAGGCCGGTGGCCCGCAGCTGGCCCTGCTGCTCCACCACGATCGAGGGCTTGGCCGCAGCCGTGATGGACCCCTGCTCGACCACGCAGCTGCCGTTGCCGTTCACGCAGATCCCGTTGCCACCCGGTCGCTCCACGACGATCCGGCGCAGCGTCAGCGACCCCCGGTCGCCGATCACCGCCGCCGACGACGACACGTCGACCACCCGGGTGTCCTCCAGCGTGCTGGGGCTGGCGGAGGTGATCACCACCCCGGCACCGCCGGAGTTGGTCACCTCGCAGCCGCGGGCGGCCACCGACCCGCTGGCCCGGGTCAGCAGCGCCGCCCACGCCGAACCGGAGATCCGGCAGCCGTCCAGGGCGACTTCGCCGCGGCGCACGTCCACCACCGCCGCCTTGCCGTCATCGCCGCTGAGGGTCAGGCCGCGCAGCTGGACGCCGTCGGCGTCGACGACCAGCGCGCTGCCCTGCTGGGCGTGCACCTCCACGGTGCCCTCGCCCTCGTCCGCGACGATGTTCACCACCCGGTTGACGACCAGGCTCTCCACGTACCGGCCGGGGCGCACGCTGATCGTCGCGCCGGCGCCCGCCTTGGCGATCGCGGCCGAGATCGAGGAGTGCGCGCCCGGCCGATCTGCTCCCACCACCACAAGTTCGCGGTTCATCGACCGCCCCTCTCTCCAGGACTTCCCGTTCGCCGCGCCGCGGGGCCGACCGCCGCGAGAACCGTTGCCGACACTGCTAGACCAGCCCGGGCAGGGCGCCGAACCGGGCCCGCGCCGCCTCGGGAACGGCGCCCGTCGGCGGCGCCTCGGCCCACCGCTGGATGCAGCGCTGCAGGGACTTCAGCCCCAGCTGGTCCAGCGACTCGTTCTCGGTGACCCGGCCGTCGGAGTCCACTTCGGACTCGGCCAGCTCGCGCAGCAGGATGCGACCGCGCTCGCCGTCCTCGCCGGGCTCGACGAGCTCCAGGACCTTGAAGTTGGTGCCGGGCGCGAACACCACCCGGTTGTCGACGTGGTCGGCGCCGTCGGGCTCCAGCAGCTTGGTCCGCCGACCGGTCATCGACCACACCAGCACGTCGACCTCGCCGTCGGACTGCGCGCACGGTTCGGTCAGCGCGTGCAGGAAGCCCCACTCGGTCACCAGCCGGTGCTCGCGGTAGAGCCGCCAGTGCTCGGGGCTCGGCGAAGCGGCGAACACCGTCGCGCCGCGGTGCGACGGGAGCTTGCGCAGCCCGGACACCACGCACCGGGCCATCGGCACGTGCGGGCCGCGCTCCCCGGTGCGCAGCGCGCGGTCGACGTCCGCGCCGTGCGCGGGCAGGTAGAGGCGCACCGCGACGGCGTCGGCGAGCACGTCACCGGACGAGCGGTCGCGGCTCTGGAACCCGGGGTGCTCGGAGAGGATCCGCGAGATCGACACCGACATCGCGTCGAACTTCTGGTGCAGCGACCGGCGCAGCCAGGCGCGCTCCTCGGCGATCCCCTGGGCGGGCAGCACCGCGGCGGCCTCGGGTGCCGGGGTCGGCTGCACCGCCGGAGTGGGGTCCGGCGCGGCGGGAGCGGGGTCCGGCACCGGCGGAGCGGGGTCCGGCGCTGCGGAGCCAGGGGTCGGGGGCGGCTCCGCAGCGTCCGGGGTCGGGGGTTCTTCGGGGGTTTCCGGCACCTCGGCGGTGACCGGGGCGGGGGAGCTCTCCAGGCTGATCGACATCTCCTCGACCGGAGCCGCCTCAGTGTCGCGTGGCGGCTCCACCGCGGCCTCCGGCGGAGCTGCGGCGTCGATCGGGGTCCCGATCCGCACGGTCTGCTCGACGGCACTGATCGGCGGCGGGGTGCCGTCGACGACCGGGGCGTCCACCCCGATCGCCGGGACGTCCGGCTCCGGTCGCACCGCCGGGGCCTCGGGCACCTCGACCGGTGTGGCGTAGGTCGGCTCCGGTGCGGTGGTCAGCTCGCCCAACGCCGGTCCGGCGACGCGCACCACCTCCCGCCCGAAGTCGGTGGCCGGGACCAGCTGGCAGCGCACCCGCGTGGCGGGGTCGAGCCTGGCCAGGACGTCCTCGGCCAGCAGGCGCATCCGGGAGGCGCGCTTCTCGTCGGCGGCGTCGAACACCAGGAAACCGGCGTCGGGGTCCAGCGGGCGGGCACGCACCGCCGCCTCGTTCTGGGCGCCTTCCGGCGGGCGCATCCACAGCCCCGCCTGGACGACCTCGATCACCGCGTCGGGGGTGTACCAGTAGGTCGCGGGGCCGATCTGGTCGACTCCCTCCACCGGCGCGCGGTGGCTGACGAGCTTCGGCGTCTCGCGGTGCGAGGGGTGCGCCTTCGGCAGGTAGGCGAGCTCGCGGGCGAACGGCTGCCAGCCGACCTCGCCCTCGGCGGACATCGTGTAGACCCCGGGAGCCGCGGGCGCCCCCACCGGCATGCCGGTGTAGGTGATGACCTCCTCCCCCAGCGCGTCGGCGAGGGCCTGCCCCAGCACGTCACCGTCCGGCAGCCGCACCGGCCCGTACTGCACGAAGCGCGCCTTCGCCCGCTCGTAGGTGCCGAGCCGCTGCCAGAAGCGCGCCACGTCGTCCAGCGACAGCGGGGGCTCACCGGGGCAGCCGAGCACGATGGTGAGCAGGTCCGGCTGGCACGGCATGCCGCTGACGATGCGGCCCCAGTGCTTGCGCAGGTCGGCGTTCTGCGTCGCGGAGTGGATCCACACCCCGCCGGGGACCGGTTCGGCGATGCCCACCGAGCTGGTGGGCACGGAGTCGACGACCCCGGCGTCCCACGAGGGCCGGGGGAACCGCTTCGCCTCCCACTCCGGGGAGCGGCCCGGCCGGAACCGGACCCACCCGCTGCCCTGTCCGGAGTGGACGAACAGGGTGCCGCCGGTGCCGCGGAAGATGACGCCGTCCGGCGCGATCACGGTCCGCCCGATGCGCTCGGACAGCCACTGCCCGGCGAGCGCGGTGGCTTCCCGGGACCGGCCGCCGAGCACCAGCCGGATGCCGCGGCGGTTGCGCGGCAGCAGCGCGGCGACCGAGTCCCACGCCGAGATCGGCGCCCCGGAGGGCAGGTCGACCACCACGAGCTCGTGCAGCTCGTCGGCCGCGACCGACATGGCCATCACCTTGGCCTCGTCGCTCATCTGCTGCGGCGGGTGGACCACCAGCGCGTTGCCGATGGTGTGCTTGGCCAGCGCGACCGCTTCGGAAGCGCCGCGCTGACGCCGACGCTGGGACAGTGCGGACATCAGCTGTCATCCCTTCTCGGTCACGCCGATGGAGGCCCGGCTGAGCACGGGTCCGCTCGGCAGGGCGTCGAGCAGTTCGGCCGCCACCGGGCGGACCGGCGCGGAGCCGTAGCCCAGCGCCTGGATCGACCGGTCGTCCGGCAACAGGTACTTGGTGCCGCCGGTGACGAGGTAGCGGACCGGGACGCGCTGACCGGCGGGCACCGGCACCGCGCCGACCACCACCGCGGTGCCGGGCGCCATCCGGACCGGCCCGTCGCCCGGGCTGGGAGTCGCCACCACGACCTCGCTGCTGACCTGCGTGCCCGCCGGTGCCTGGCGCAGGCACAGCGCGCCCGACCCCAGGTCCTGCTGCCGCGCGCCACCGAGGTCGGGCAGCCGGTTGGTGAGCGAGCGGTCCGCCGAGCGCGGTGCGGCAGCGACCGCCGCGGCGTCGATGCGCGTCGGCTCCGGGGTTCCGGCAACGGCGCCCAGCAGCGCGAACTCGGTCCGGTTCACCGGGGCCAAGCCGTCGGAGCGCAGCACGAACTGCTCGACGGCGCCGTTGGCGGCGCGGTACTCGAACAGCTCCCCCACCTGGCGCGGCTGGCCACCGACGGTCGGCCCGGGGCCACTGCCGATGTCCGCGGGGGCGAGCTCCGGGCCGTCCGGCAGCGCGTTGAGCCACACCGGTGGCGCGGTGGCGGGTTCCACACCCGCCATGCCCAGCGCCGTGGTGACCACGGGGTTGCCGACCCGGTGCTTGGCGCCGCCCCACAGCACGTACTGCGTGCCGTCGTCGGACCGCACCAGCGCGTAGCGGTCGGTGCGCAGCGCCTCGGCGGGCGTGGCCGGGTCGAAGTCCAGCACCGTGCCCTCGCCGCCCGCGCCGGGCAGGCACAGCAGCCAGTGGGACCCGACGAGCTCAGCCGCGGGCGGCAGCGACTGCGGGGCGCCTGGGATGCCGATCGGCACCCCGCGCGGCGCCCCCTCCAGGGAGGCCCGCGACACCAGCTTCACCTGGGCGCCCGGCCCCTGCTGGAGCAGGGCGGAGGGGTAGTTCAGCGTCGGGTGCAGCACGCCGCCGACGTTGACGAAGCGGGTCCCGGTCTCCTTCTCCACCACGATCGTGCCCTTGGCCTGCCAGGACGTGTTGCCGCCGGGGAACAGGAAGCCGTAGACGCCGAAGCCGACCGTGATCAGCAGGGCGAGCACCAGGCCGATGAGCGCGCCGGTGATGGCCCGCCGCGCGGGCACCTCGGCGCTCGCCGGATCGGCCTGCACCAGGGCCGAGCTCATCCGGCCCATCAGGAACTGGTAGGCGTGGACGTGGTCCCGTTGGGTCTGCATCGCGCACCCTCACCCGAACAATCCGCGCGCCCAGGCGTAGACGCCGAGCAGCTGGAGCAGCACCGGCACCACCGCGATCGCCGTGACGGTGTCGAACACGTTCGCCAGGTGCCCCCAGATGGGCAGCATGCGCCGGTTCGGCGGCCGCAGCGACGCCTTCGCCACCGCGAACAGCACCACGAGCAGGCCCAGCACCAGGACCACCCACCACAGTGGGGAGAACACGGCCGCGAAGTGCAGCACCACCATCGACATCCCCAACGTCCCCACCGCCGACAGCGAAACCCGCTGCCAGGCACCGAGGAAGTTGCGCGAGCGCAGCAGCACCGCGCTGGCGAGCAGGGCGACGAACGCCCAGGACGCCCAGCCCTCCTCGGCCAGCACGAGCGGGAAGGACCCGGCCAGCACGGCGGCGGCCGAGACCATCACGACGCTCAGGTAGCGGTCCGCGTTGCTCGTCCGGCCCTCGGCCTCGCTGGCCGGCACCGGCTCGATGTCCTCCTGGAGGTCGGCTGCGTTGCGCGGCAGCTGCGGCCCGCGCAGGAACGCTGCCCGCAGGCAGAACCGGGGCGCGAAGACCACGAAACCGAAGACCACTGCGGACAGCAGACCGGCGGCTTGGCCCGGTGCCAACCCGAACCCGGCGGCCAGCCCGAGCAGCGCCAGCAGTGCCGCCGACACCGACAGCGCGCAGAGGAACGGGGCGAGCGAGACGTCCTTGGCCGCGAAGTGGACCACCACCAGCAGGACCGCCGCGCACCCCGCCGAGCTCGCCCCCGCGGCGAGCAGCCCGCCCGGGGTGGTGGCAGCAGCGTCCGGGACACCGTCCGCGGCGATCAGCCCGCCGATCGCGGCGAACGCGCACGCGGCGAGCCCGAACACCACCGCCAGCACGGTGTCGTGCAACTTCCGGGCGACCGGCGCGGTGAGGCCGAGGCAACCCAGGGCGACCACCCCGGCCGTGATGGCGTGCAGGAGCGTCGGACCGCTGCCGAGCAGGACGAGCGCGAGCACGCCGAACACCGCGCAGGACAGCACCCGGAACAGGCGGCGGCTGAACTCCGGTCGCCACCGGTCCCCGCGCTGCTGCACCGACGTCGAGATCCCCTCGGCGAGGTCGTCGAAGTCCAGTTCCGGCAACGGGTTGTCGGCCGGGCGCAGGTGCAGCTGCTCGCCCTCCAACCAGTCCAGCGTCTCGGGGGTGCCGTCGGGGTCCATCGGCTCCTCGCCGAGCCGCTGCAGCACCCACGAGCCCCCTTCGTCGCCCGGCTGCTCCTGGCGGGTTCGCCTCAACAGCACCGGGAGCAGGTCGGCGACGGTCGTCGAGACCGGCACCGCGAGGTCGGCCTTGCCGTCCGGACCGAACACCGTGATCCGGCACAGCTGTGCGGCCCTAGGGGTGGTCATCGCTCACCTTTCCATCGAGTTCGCGCGGGGGTTCAGCGGCCTGGTGCGGGCAGCGGCGAGTTGACGGTCACCAGGCCCGTCTGCATCAGCTTGACGCCGCGCCGGGTCACCAGCTGCGCACGGCCGGCTGGCAGCTTCCGGGGCCGCGCCTCGCCGAGGAACGTCCCCTCCTCCTTCGGGTAGGACAGCAGGACGCCCGGGGTCGCCAGCTCCCACAACCGGCGCAGGACCGGGTCCATCATCGCCCGCACCGCGCCGGAGGTGCTGCGCGCGACGACCAGGTGCAGTCCGATGTGGGCGCCCTGCGGGATCAGCGGCAGCAGCGGGTCCAGCGGGGAACCCAACCCACTTTGGCTGAGCAGCTCGTAGTCGTCCACGACGAGGAACAGCTCCGGGCCCTCCCACCAGTCGCGGGCGCGCAGCCGCTCGGAGGAGATGTCCGGGCCCGGCACGCGCTTGGTCATCGAGGTGACGGTCTGCCCGGCCAGCTGCTGCAGGGTGTCGGTGGTGAACCCGAACCCGACGCTGTACTCGGCGGGCACCTCCTGGTCCAGGTCGCGGCGGGAGTCGCCCAGCACGATCTTGGCCTGGTCCGGCCGGTAGCGCTGCCGGATCGCGCGCAGCACCAGGCGCAGCGCGTTGGTCTTGCCCGTCCCGCTGTCGCCGAAGACCATCAGGTGCGGCTGCGTGGCGAAGTCGTGCCACACCGGCTCCAGCCGCTGCTCGTCGTGCCCGAGGCACACCCGGAACTCCGGTTCCGGCGCGGGCAGGCTCTCCGCGGGCAGCTGGGTGGGCAGCATCCGCACCGCCGGGGCGGGGCGGCCGGTCCAGAACGCCCGCACCTCCTCGGCGACCGTCCGGGTCGCCTCGGCCAGGTCGTCAGTCGCGGAGCTGCTGTCCAGCCGGGGCAGCGCGCCGAGGAAGTGGAAGCCCTCCGAGGTCATCCCGCGCCCCGGCTGGTTGGGCACCGTGGCGGCCTTGCGGGAGCCCAGCTCCGACTCCATCGAGTCGCCGAGCCGCAGCTCCAGCTTGGTGCCGAGCAGGTCGCGCAGCCAGGTGCGGATCTCCGACCAGCGGGTCGCGGTCACCACCAGGTGGATGCCGAAGGACAGCCCGCGGGAGGCCAGCTCGCCGAAGTTCTGCTCCAGGTCGGTGAAGTCCTGCTTGACCGTGAACCAGCCGTCCACCACGAGGAAGACGTGCCCGTAGGGGTCGTCGACCTCGCCGCGGTCGCGGGCCCGCAGGTAGGCCGAGATCGACTCGAACCCGTGCTCGGCGAACAGCGCTTCGCGCCGCTCCAGCAGCTGCATCAGCTCGGCGAGGGTGCGCACCACGCGGTCGCGCTCCATCCGCGTGGCCACCGAACCCACGTGCGGCAGGCCGGAGACCGACATGATGCCACCGCCACCGAAGTCCAGGCAGTAAAACTGGACCTGTTCCGGGGTGCTGGTCAGCGCGAGCCCCAGCACCAGGGTGCGCAGCAGCGTGGACTTACCGCTCTGCGGCGCCCCGGCGATGCCCACGTGGCCGTCGGCGCCGGAGAGGTCGGCGACCAGCAGGTCGCGCAGCTGGTCGTAGGGGCGGTCCACGATGCCGACGGGGACGCGCAGCGCCCCGCGCCACGAGGCGTCGCCGACCACCATGCCGCGCTCCGGGTCCGGCACCACGCTCGGCAGCAGCGTGTCCAGGCTCGGCGCTTCGGACAGCGGCGGCAGCCAGATCTGCCGGGCGGGCGGCCCGGCGCCCCGGACCCGGTCGATGAGGACCTCGGCCAGCGTCGGCGCGTTCTCGTCCGGCTCGGCCTCCGGTTCCTGCTGCGCCACCGCGGCTTCCGGCTCGTCGAGCGCCCGGATCTGGTGCAGGCTCGGGTAGGGCTGGGTGCGGAAGTCGACGACCTCGGCCACCGCTCGGGATTCCGCGACGGGCGCGGTGCCGTCCCCCTGCGGGCAGGGGCCGGAGACGTAGGCGGACTTGAAGCGCACCAGGTTCGTGGTGTCGACCTTCAGGTAGCCGTTGCCGGGGTCGGAGGGCAGCTCGTAGGCCTTCGCCGCACCGATGACGGCCCGCGACTCCATCGACGAGAAGGTGCGCAGCGCCATCCGGTACGACAGGTGGCCTTCGACGCGGTGGATTCGCCCCTCCTCCAGCCGCTGCGAGGCGAGCAGCAGGTGCACGCCGAGGCTGCGGCCGAGCCGGCCGATGGACACGAACAGGTCCATGAACTCGGACTTGCTGGACAGCAGCTCGCTGAACTCGTCGACGATGATCAGCAGGTCCGGGAACGGTTCCAGCTCGGCGCCAGCGGCGCGGGCCTTCTCGTAGTCGAACGACGACGAGTACCCGCTGGCGCGCAGCAGCTCCTGGCGGCGCACCAGCTCGCCGTTGAGCGCGTCCTGCATGCGGTCCACCAGCGGCAGCTCGTCGGCCAGGTTGGTGATCACCGCCGAGGTGTGCGGCAGCTTGTCCATGCCCAGGAAGGTGGCGCCGCCCTTGAAGTCCACCAGCACCAGGTTGAGGATCTCCGAGGAGTGCGTGGCGACCAGCCCGCACACCAGGGTCCGCAGCAGTTCGCTCTTGCCGGAGCCGGTGGCCCCGATCAGCATGCCGTGCGGGCCCATCCCGCCCTGCGCGGACTCCTTCAGGTCGAGCTCGATGACCTCGCCGTCCTCGGTCACCCCGATCGGCACCTGCAGGCGGGAGCGCTGCGCCATCCTGCCGCGCCACATCGCTGGCACGTCGAAGGTCCGCGGGTCGCGGATGCCCAGCAGGGTGGTCAGCTCGAAGTCGTTCTCCAGCGGTTGGTCGACGACGTCCACCGCACCGCTGGTGCGCTTCGGTGCGAGCAGCCGGGCCAGCGCTTCGCTCTGTACCAGGCTCAGCTCGTCGCGCCGCGCCGAACCCTCCTCGTCGCCGACCGGGAACTGCACCGACTCGCCGTCGATGGTGAGCCGGAGCACCTTCGGCCCGCCGGGCAGCTGGCCGGTGAGGTCGAGCAGCACGACGTTGCTCAGCCCGGCGTCGAGCAGCCGGGACGTGCTGGGGACCTCCGCCAGGTGCGCGACGACCACCACGAACGGCTCGGCGATGCCCGGCCTGCTCGCCGGGTCGTGGTCGCCGCGGTCGGTGACCTCGGGCCCGAGCACGTCCATCAGCTCGTCGTGGTCGCAGGCGAACAACCGCAGCGGCCCGGCGGTGTCCTCCGCGCTCGGGTGGGCGTTGTGCGGCAGCCACTTCACCCAGTCCCACTCCGGCTGCCCGGCCTCGGAGGTCAGCACCGCCACCCGTAGGTCGTCCGGGGAGTGGAAGGTCACCAGCTGCGCGATGACGGCGCGCGCCAGGGCCACCGCCGCGTCCTGCTCACCGGCGAACTCCACGCTGGTGAAGCTGCGCAGCTTCACCGCCGTGGGGATGCCGGACACGGTCCCGTAGGCCTCCCGGAAGCGCCGCAGCGACACCGCGGCCAGCGGTTCGAGGTCCTCGATCGGCTTGGTGGAGGGCGCGACGTAGGACACGGCCGCCGCCTGGGTGCCCAGCCCGATGCGCACCCGGGCGAAGTCGTCGTGGTTGGGCCGACGCTCCCACAGCCGGGAGCCGGAGGCGATCGACCACAACCACGACGGGGCGGGGTTGTTCCACGCGACGGCGCTGCGCTGCTGGTCGGCGTCCTTGCGGGCCTTCTCCCGCAGCTGCGCGATGTAGCGCAGGAAGTCGCGCCGCTCCGAAGCCATCTTGCGCTTGCGCTCGGCGGCGTTGCGGCCGATCTGGGCGATCGCCATGACCAGGATGCCCAGGCCCATGATGCCGCTGATCGCGTACATCGTGGACGACCTGGTGGTCACCGCGAACATCATGATCATCGCCGAGGAGCCGATGGCCATCGGCAGGAACATCGCCGCGGCGCGGAAGTCCAGGACCGCCGGCTCGGCCATCACCGGCGGTTCCTGGAGTTCCACAGCACCTTCGGGCATCTCCGGCCCGGCGGCCCGCGGTGGGCGCTTGACCGTCACGGTGCTCATGACATTCGCCTCGCTCCTCCAAGGGGCGTGCGGCGCACGCCCTATCCGATGCCCCCGGACGGCGGCACCGCGCGCCCACCGCCCCACGCCGAGTCGTCCCGCACCAGGAGGTCCGCGCTGGACCGCTCGGTGCCGTCGCCCTCGTCGTCCTCGTCGTCGGCCGCTGCTTCCCGCGCCGCCTCGGCCTCCTCCGCCTCCTTGGCCGCCCTCATCTCGGCGAGCTGCTCCGGGGTGTAGTCCGGGCCCCCGCACCGCAGCGGCTGGTCCGGCACCTTCGGCTGCTCGCCCTCGCCGAGGGTCGCGCGGCGCCAGGTGGCGAAGGTGGTGTCCTCCCACGGCGCGCTGTCCCGCAGCGCGTGGTCCGGCTTGGCCCGCTCCTGCTCGTCCTCCGCCGGTGGGCGGACGGCGAACGGGACCAGCCAGGGGAGGGCACCACCCGGCACGTCCCACGAATCGGTGTCCTTGGCCCCGGCCGGCTGGACGATCGCAACGTGGTCCTCCTGCCGCTCCGGGACTTCCTGGTCCACAGTTTCGCCGTCGGGACCGCCGGTTCCGCCGTCGTCGCCCTCCTGCTGCGGGGCATCCCTCACGAGCGGGGCGTCCGTCCCGACCGGGGAATCGGTCTCGACCGGGGCGTCAGTCCCGACCGGGGCGTCCGTCCTGGACGGGGCATGGGTTCCTGCCGGAGCCCCAGCCTCGAGCGGAGCTTCGGTTTCGAGCAGAGCACCGGTCTCCAGCGGAGCGTCCGCCGCGGGTCCCGGGTCCTGCTGCGCCGCAGGCGGTCCTGCCTCGACCGGAGCGGTGACCGCACTGGCCTTCGGCCGCTCACCCGAGCTGGGCGTGGGCGCTGGGCTCGGCGGAAGAGGCGCGTCCCCGACCACTGGCTGAGCCGCGGAGAGCCAGCCCAGAGGTGGCACGAAGTCGTCCAGCTGCTCCTCCGCGGCAGCTGCGTTCGGGGCCCCGGCCACCGGAGTCGAGTCCAGCGGGGCCCCGGTGTCCGACGGTTCTGGGGCACCAGCGGGCGGAGTAGGTGCCAGCGGCGCCGCGTTCTCCGGCGGTTCGGGCGCCGGGGCCCCGGGAAGCGCCCCCGCGGGCGCGTCGGGGTCACCGACCGAAGCCGGGACCCCGGTCCACGGCTCGTCGCCGACGTCGAGCAGGCCCGAGGAGTCCGACCGCTCACCAC